>CAZAKD010000006.1:0-19285 GCA_964485435.1 uncultured Lachnospiraceae bacterium | reverse complement strand
ATAAATAAGATTACCGAATCAAATAAGGATTCTATCATAACGAGAGATATAATTTCAATTGCCCATAGACTTGGACTAAAAACAGTAGCCGAAGGTGTAGAACTAGATATCCAGAAGGATTATCTATTAAAATATAAATGTGATAAATTACAGGGATATTTATTTAGCAGACCGATCCCGGAAGAAGAAGCTATCAAGATTTTATTTGAGACTAATGGCTAGATATATAAGACTATTTTACCTTTAGATTTTGCATTTGTATTATGTGCATAAACATTGGTTCACAAATGCATTAAATCTTTCAATAACGTGTTCGTCTCCAACAATTAGAATCTTATTCTTTGGTGAAAATTCAAAATATGGTCCAGGAGAAATAAATATTTGATTATCTTGAATAATTCCAATAATAGTAGCACCGGTATTGTGCCAAATTTGAAGGTCTCCTATACTTTTTCCGACAAAATGCGAGTCTTCTGGTAAGACGATTTCTACAGGTTTAATTAAATCAGAACGCATATATTTATACATGTCAGCAATTTGCTTTGTGGTATTTGCTATTTCTTCATCGAGTTCTGCACGTTTTTTTAGTAACCCAGATAGATTATCCTTCATTTTCTGAAGAATTTCATCTGACTTAAAATTATTTAAAAATTCTACGGCCTTATTACGTGACAAAATAAAAATGCCACTTCCAGCCTTTATCTGAACTACTTTTTTATCAGATAATATAGACATAGAGCGACGGATTGTTTCAGATGAAACGTTGTATTCTGTGGATAAAATTGAGCGTCCTTTTAATTTTTCACCTTCTGCCAGGCTTCCCGAAGCGATTCTAGCAGCAATATCTACAGCTATTTTTAAATATCTTGGTATTGTTATCTTTTCTGAATGTTCTGTATAATTCATTTTATTACTCATCCTATCTCTATATTTAATATTTGTTTCTATAATACCTATAGTATACAGCATTATAAAAAAAAAGTACATATGGAAATCAGCAGATTTGACAACCGACAACTTGCAATATATAATGGGGGTGTTGGTTGCGCTTATGCATCCGGCAAATCAAATTGGGAGGCATATTTATGAAAAAAAAGAATTTATTGGTTATTTTGAGCATAGTAATGATGTTCATCTTGAGTGCATGTGGAAATGAAAAGAAATCTGAAACAGTAGTTTTTGGTGATGCTGGATGGGACAGTATGAAGTTTCACAATGCAGTAGCTATGTACATAGCCGATGTAGCTTATGATATAGAGTCTGAAGAGACATCAGGCTCTACAGCAGTAACTTATGGTGCTTTAAAAACAGGAGATATACAGGTGTATATGGAAACCTGGACAGACAATATAGCAACATATACAGAAGATGTTGAGGCAGGAACAGTAATAGAACTAGGTGTAAACTATGATGATAATATTCAGGGAATCTACGTACCACGTTACGTAATAGAAGGAGATTCCGAAAGAGGAATTGAAGCAGTGGCACCGGATTTAAGGTCAGTTGAGGATCTTAAAAACTATAGTGATATCTTTGTTGACCCTGAAGACAGCAGCAAGGGTAGAATATACGGAGCGATTTCTGGTTGGGGAATAGATGAAATTATGCGTAATAAAGTAGAATTTTATGGCCTTGATGAATTTTACAATTATATGGATCCAGGTTCAGATGCGGCACTCTCAGCAGCTATTGCAGGAGCATATGAAAAGGGTGAGCCAATAGTTGCGTATTACTGGGAGCCTACATGGCTGACAGGAAAATATGATCTTGTTCTTTTAGAAGATGCACCCTATGATCCAGATCTATTCCTAGAAGGAAAAACAGAGTGTCCATCAGTTCGACTAACTGTAAGTGTTAATCCAGAATTTGAGGAAGAATACCCAGAATTTTGTGAATTCTTAAGTAAGTACGCTACATCAAGCGATTTGACTTCTGAGGCTTTGGCATATATTGATGATAATGATGCTGAGTATATCGAAGCAGCAAAATGGTTTCTCATAGAACATGACGAAGTGATTGATCAATGGTTACCTGCAGAAAAAGCAGAACTTGTTCGAGATGC
The DNA here is from genome assembly GCA_964485435.1 of uncultured Lachnospiraceae bacterium. Lineage (GTDB taxonomy): Bacteria > Bacillota > Clostridia > Lachnospirales > Lachnospiraceae > CAZAKD01. The sequence goes on along the minus strand of CAZAKD010000006.1, from coordinate 17,223 downwards.
ACTTACTAAATAGGGGGAGTATTTATGCCAGAATGGTTATTTGAATTTCCAAAAAAATTATTTATAGACATTAAAGCTCCTATTGATGATGCAATTGATTATATGTTACAAAACTGGAAACCCTTTTTTGATGTAATATCAAGAGGACTTCGTGGACTTTTAAATACAGTTGGGTTCATTGTTAACTTAATTCCTTGGTGGCTACTAATTGCTATTGTATTTATAGCTACATATCGTATGAACAAAAAATGGACCAAGGCGACTTTATACTCAGTATTACTTTTGTTTATTGGTGTCATAGGACTTTGGGATATGATGTATGAGACTCTTACCATTATCATCACATCTGTAATTATCTCATTATTAATTGGATTACCAATTGGTGTTTTGATTTCTTCAAGTAAAAAAATCAATGCTATGATAAGACCAGTACTGGATACTATGCAGACGATGCCTAGCTTTGTTTACCTAATTCCAGCAGTTATGCTACTTGGTTTAGGTAATGTTCCAGCGGTAATAGCTACAACTATTTATGCAGTTCCACCAGTAATACGTATGACTAGTCATGGAATCTCTCAAGTGGATGTGGAGGTAGTGGAAGCCGCAAAAGCCTTTGGTTCTACTAAAGGACAGACTCTCTTTAAAGTGCAGATTCCCCAAGCATTGCCCACCATTATGACAGGTGTGAATCAGACTATTATGATGGCCATTTCTATGGTGGTAACCTGTTCAATGATTGGTGCTACAGGGCTTGGCTCAGAAGTATTAAAAGGAATTAATCGACTGGAAAGTGGAAGAGGTTTTGCAGCAGGTATAGCAATTGTAATCATAGCTGTTATCCTAGATAGATTAACACAGGGAATGTTTAAAAAGGAGGATGTTCAGTAATGAATACAGATAATTCTGATAATATAATATTAAAAGTTGAGCATCTGACTAAGATGTTTGGAAATAAAAGAGCTGCCGCTAGAGAGATGTTAAAAAAAGGAAAGACCAAGGAAGAAATATTAAAGCAGACAGAAGTTACTGTAGCAGTGGATGATATATCCTTTGAAGTAGAACGAGGGAAGATATTTGCCCTTATTGGCCTGTCGGGTTCAGGAAAATCTACAGTAGTCCGTTGTCTTAATAAGTTGCAGCCTCCTACATCAGGAAAGATATATTTTGAAGGAAATGATATAGCAAAATACTCCAAAGAAGAGTTGCAAGTTTATAGAAGGCAAAAAATTTCAATGGTATTTCAGAGCTTTGGACTTATGTCCCATAGAGATGTTCTTGGAAATGTTGCCTATGGTCTTGAAATTCGAGGAATCAGTAAAAAAGATCGAGAAGAAAAAGCTATGGAAATGATATCTATGGTAGGTTTAGATGGTTGGGAACGCACCAACATTGCTAATTTAAGTGGTGGTATGCGCCAAAGAGTAGGTATAGCCAGGGCACTTGCAAATGATCCTGACATTTTACTTATGGATGAACCTTTTTCCGCACTAGACCCACTTGTACGTAGGGAAATGCAATTTGAGCTTCTATCTATACAGGAAAAGCTAAATAAAACGGTAGTATTTATCACTCATGATATTGATGAGGCCTTCAAATTGGGTAATACTGTGGCTATTATGAGGGATGGAAAGTTAATCCAGGTGGCTACACCAGAGGAGATGTCTACCAACCCTGCGGATGATTATGTTAGGGACTTTATTGATAGTGCTGATAAATCACAAATATTCAGTGTAAAAAATATTATGCAGACTCCATCTTGTATGGTATATCTAAGAAATGGAGCAAACCAGGCACTTAAACAAATGCGTGATAATGGGGTTTCTAGTGCATATATAGTTGGAGATAAGTTGAGATATATGGGCATACTTACACTGGAACAGGCGTTAAAAGTAAGAGCTGGGGAAATGTCTTTGGAAGAGGCAATTATCACGGAACTCCCTACGACCACCCCAGATACCCACATATCAGATTTAATACCGGTAGCTGCAGAAGCACCTTATCCTATAGCAGTTGTAGATGAAAAGGATCAATTAAAGGGAATTGTATCAAAAGCTGCTGTCTTAGCTTCGCTCATATAACTTAAAAAATAATACTAGAATTAAATAAAGTGGCTGTTGCAAAACATAATCAATATCTCGTATATACAAATATGATGTTTTGCAGCAGTTTTTTTTGCAAGTATTGGGTGTTATATCTGATTAACCTAATACTGCCATGTGTAGGATTGATATTAGTAAGGGATACTAAATCTTTAAAGGAGGAAATAAGATGGAATATGGTGAATTGCTAGATATACTGCAATCTCGTTTTGAAGAAAATATGCAAAGACACGAAGGACTACATTGGGAAAAAATTAAAGAAAAACTAGAAGGTAATTCAGAAAAACTAAGGGCATTAAGTGAAATGGAAAGAACAGGCGGAGAACCAGATGTAGTAGGGGTTGATAAGGAAACTGAAGAGATTAAACAGGAAATAATGGCTGATACAATGAATGATTTCTATGCAAGCAGGGGGATTCCACCTTTATTTAAGGCTTCTAAAGATGCTCGGATTGTCATTGTTGGGCAAGCGCCAGGACGTAAAGCAGAAGAAACTCAGTTGTTTTGGAATGATTTGAGTGGTGATCGCTTGCGGGATTGGATGGGAATATCAAGAGAAAAATTTTATAATACGAATTGAATAATTAACATTTATATGAAATAATATATTTAAGAATAGCTGTAAGGGAGAGATGGTTGTGAAACGTACAAGACTTGTACCATTGGTAGTAGTATTTATAATTTTAATAGGATTAAAAATACGTGTTCCAAAAGCAAATTTTATTGATGAAGAGCGAGATGTTATAAGAAGCAAAATGAATGAAGTAGATCAAGAAGTTCAAGAAAATCAAGAAGATCAAGAAACTGAAGATAAAGATGAAAACAAAATAATTACACAAGAAAATGAGACACTTGAAGCTGTGTTTGCATATAGCCCTTTATCGGATGAAGTTATAGATAGAATTACTGGAATATCATATAAGAAAAACGAAGAGGTAAAGCTAGAAGATCTGGCTTATATTCAAATAAAACATTGGGGGTTTGATGACAAAGAGCATGTAGGAGAACTTATTGTTCATGCAAAGGTAGCTGAAGAGGTAGTTGATATTTTCAGAGAATTATATGAGGCTAAATATCCTATTGAGAAGATAAAATTAATTGATGAATATGATGCGAATGATGAATTATCCATGTCAGATAATAACACCTCCGCTTTTTGCTACAGAGAAATTACAGGAAATAAGGGTAAATTGTCTAATCATAGCTATGGTGTTGCTATTGATATTAATCCAATTCAGAATTCCTATATTAAGAACGATATCGTATTACCTGAAGCTGGCAAGGAATATTTAGATAGAGACAACATTAGAAAAGGTATGATCGTAGAGGGTGATGTCTGTTACAATGCTTTTAAAAGTAGAGGTTGGACTTGGGGTGGAGACTGGAAATCTTTAAAGGATTATCAGCATTTTGAAATTTATTAAGGTATTATTGTAATTAAGGGTACGTTCAGGCCTGTTCTTTTGATAAATAGATATATCTTGACTTCAAGATGAAAATGGAGCATAATTATCTTGAAGTCAAGATAATATATGCAATATTATTAGAAGAATTCAAAGTAGGTGAGAATATGACTGATATAAATTTAAAATTAGTGATTGCAATAGCAAGAAATTATAATACGGTATTTTCTAAAATTGAAAAGAATATACAAGAATATGGTTTAAATATTAGTGAGTTTGGAGTTTTAGAGATGCTTTGGCATAAAGGAGAGCAGCCTATTCAAAAAATCGCAGAGAAGATTTTAGTTACAAGTGGGACAATTACCTATATAATTGATAAACTACAAAAAAAGGACCTGGTTTATCGAAAGCAATTTGAAAAGGACAAAAGAATATTTTATGTAAGCCTCACAGAAAATGGAGAAACATTAATATCTAATATATTTCCAAAGCATAAAGAATACCTTGATAATTTATTTCAGGGTGTTGATGATAATCTTAAAAAAGGGATAGTTACTGACTTATTAGCCTTTACGAAGTCATTGACATGATGTATATACCATTTAATAGACGTGAAAGATAAGAAAGGGGACGTTATTATGTTAAGAAAAATTGAAATGAAAAATATGGGTAAAAGTGATCTGGGATGGCTAAGAAGTATTTTCCACTTCTCGTTTGCTCAATATCATAACCCCAATAACATTAATTTTGGAGTTTTGAGAGTAATGAATGATGATTTAGTTGACCAAAATACAGGCTTTGATACTCATCCACACCGTGATATGGAGATTATATCCTATGTAGTAGATGGAGAGCTTACACATGCTGACAGTATGGGTAATAAGAGGACTTTAAAACGTGGTGATGTTCAATATATGAGTGCTGGTACAGGTGTATTGCATAGTGAACACAATTATGGCGATAAGACACTAAGGTTTCTTCAGATTTGGATCCTACCAGATAAAAATGGCTATACTCCTAATTATGGTGATTATATTTTTGATTGGGACCTTAGAAAAGATAAATGGTTTAAGATAGTTTCTGGCCAAAAAGGTGATGCTCCTATTAAAGTTAATCAAGATGTTAATATCCATGTATTAGAACTTACAGAGGAACAAGAAATTGAATTCCCTGTAGATAACGGCAGACAAGCATATTTAGTGCAAGTGGAAGGGCAATCAGTAATCAATAATATTCAGCTTGATGCAAAAGATGCAATGGAAGTAGTGGAAGAAAGTATATATATTAAAGCAAACACAAGAACAAATTTCCTTGTGGTGGAGATGAAAAAGCAGGATTGAGCAATGATTTAGAGAAAGGAAAAAACATGAAAAACAACAAGATCTATACAATGAGTGTAGCAAAAGTCTACCCCCTCTATGTTGCCAAGGCAGAGAAAAAAGGACGTACAAAAGAAGAAGTTGATGAGATTATACGTTGGTTAACAGGATATAGTCAGGAAGAGTTGGAGATACAACTAGATAGTGAAACAGCCTTTGAGACGTTTTTCACAGAAGCACCTAGACCAAATCCTTCCCGAGCGTTGATCAAAGGAGTGGTTTGCGGTGTCCGTGTGGAAGATGTCGAAGAACCAATGATGCGAGAGATTCGCTACTTAGATAAGTTAATTGATGAGTTGGCAAAAGGAAAAGCTATGGAGAAGATTTTGCGGAAATAAAAGTGAATGTGAGGGGTATACTTGATGTTTAGAAAAGCAAATATGGAGGACCTTGATAGAATCTCGGAAATATATGATAAGATTCACATGGGTGAGGAAAATGGGAATGTGGCAATTGGTTGGGTAAGAGATGTTTATCCTACTAGAAAAACGGCTGAAGAAGCCGTCCTCAAAGGGGATATGTTTGTGGAAATAGATAAGGGACAGATTGTTGCATCAGCGATTATCAATCAAGAACAGGTGCCAGAGTATGCAGCTGCCACATGGGACTATAAAGTGGCAGATAATAAAGTTATGGTACTCCATACTCTGGTTGTTTCACCTGGTTTAAAGGGTAATGGTTATGGTTCAAAATTTGTGGATTATTATGAAGAATATGCTTTATTATGTGGATGTAAGTATCTTCGTATGGATACAAATGAAAAAAATATGAATGCAAGAAGACTATATAAAAATCTTGGATATAAAGAAGTATCTATAGTTCCAAGCGTATTTAATGGTATTGAAGGGGTTAGATTAGTTTGTTTGGAAAAGAAGCTCTGAAAAAATAAAATCAGACAAAGGTTTTGGGCCTCCCATTACAAATCTCTCCATTACAAGTTCACCATTGTCATTTGCTCGAATTCTCCATCGCACCAGTGCAATGTGGTCGTTTTCAATTTCGATAGCTGTAATCCCTTTTGTATGAATACAGCAACCAGAATTAAAGAACGGTGCTTCTCCTTTTCTGGGAAACTTTGAACGGTGTGTATGGCCGCATATAACCATGGTTTCATTGTCTAGAATCCATTGGTTATATGCTCTTTCGATTTTATGTCGCTTGTACATATTTCTGGCTGGACTAGAAGGGTTTTGAAAACCGATTAGATGCATAAACCTCCAAAAATAACGAAGCCAAATCATGGAAAGGAACCACAATTGATCGTTCATTAGATCGCCTTGATGACCATGAAGTACAAGGATCTCCTGACCAGTATACTTGTGTCTAAGTTTAATGGCATTATAGGGTGTAAGATCCTTAAACAAAGGCATTATTTTTTCCCTATATTCATCATAGAAATAAAAATAGTTCTTTTTAACATAAAGCTTATTTCTTAAACTTATATTATGATTGCCATAGATAAGAATAAGTTTTTTCTTTTTGTGAAATTTCTGCAGAGTTGTAAATATATCACTATGGGCTGAACGTATATGTTTGAAACGTGGATGTTCCCATAATTCATCTCCGTCCCCAACTTCAACATAATGAAAATCACGATTGTTATAATAGTTTATTGCATAGAGAAAAAGGGATTGATTCCTAGCAAATTCATCAGATACACTATCATCTCCTCTATGTAGATCACTAAAGAAGACAAACTTTGAATTACTGTCAATATATTTAGTTTTACTATTTCTATATGTGGTACATAATCTTTGGCTTGTGAACACTTGATTACCTCCGAATAAGATTAATTTATATTTAGTTTCTTCTAAAATTCATATTATATTCAAGAATCAATTATTTACCTGACCTCAATAGTATGATATTATTGATACTTAAGATAAAACAATTAATGTAAGGAACGGAGGAAATATTATGGGAAAAATCAGAATGGGAATCGTTGGATACGGTAACTTAGGAAAAAGTGCAGAGATAGGTATAAGACAGAATCCAGATATGGAATTAGTAGGAGTATTTACTAGACGTAATCCTGATTCTATGAAACTAGCAACAGAAGGTTTAAAGGCATATCACATAGATGAAGCTAAGAATATGGTAGATGAAATAGATGTTATGCTCCTTTGTGGAGGTAGTATGTCAGATCTTCCAACACAAGGACCGGAGATAGTGAAACTATTTAATACAGTAGATGGTTTTGATACTCATGCTAAGATTCCTCAATATTTTGAAGCAGTGAATCAATCTGCTATGGAGGGGAAACGTGTTGGGGTTATATCAAGTGGATGGGACCCAGGTATGTTTTCCTTAAATAGATTATATGGCAATGTAGTACTGCCAGTGGGTAAAGATTTTACCTTCTGGGGTAAAGGTGTAAGCCAGGGGCATTCAGATGCAATTCGAAGAATATCTGGGGTACAAGATGCAAAGCAATATACAATTCCTGTGGAAAGTGCAATAGAAGCAGTTCGCAATGGGGAAACACCTGAATTTACAATAAGAGAAAAGCATGTAAGAGAATGTTTTGTTGTTGCTAAAGAAGGCGAAGATAAAGCTAGAATAGAAGAAGAGATAAAAAACATGCCGAATTACTTTGCAGATTATGATACGATTGTTCATTTTATTTCTGAAGAAGAACTAGTTAGAGATCATAGTGGGATTCCACATGGAGGATTCGTAATTCGTAGTGGAAAGACGGGGGCGGATGAACAAACTTCACATATTATTGAATATAGTTTAAAGCTGGAATCTAATCCTGATTTTACATCAAATGTTATCATTGCTTGTGCAAGAGCTGCTTATCGACTAAATAAAGAGGGTATCTCTGGAGCTAAAACAATATTTGATATTCCACCTGCATATCTTTCTATCATGTCGCCAGAAGAGATTAGGCGTACACTTCTTTAATAATAATATAGGAGTTATGGGAATCTGTAAGCTAGAAGTAGCCCACAGATTCCCATAACTCCTTTTTATTTAACCAAAGATAGACATTGTTAAGAATAATGTTGACATTAAGGAAGCTACGAGAGATATAACGGTTATCTGAGTATTAATAGAAGGACCTGCAGTGTCTTTAAATGGATCACCTACGGTATCACCAACAACAGCAGATTTGTGAGTCTCAGATCCTTTACCACCATTGTGGCCAGATTCAACGTATTTCTTAGTATTATCCCATAGGCCACCTGCATTTGACATAAATAAGGCAAGTAATAATCCACTTACAATATTGCCAGTAAGGAAACCGCCAATTGCCTGTACTCCTCCGATAAATCCAACTAGTAAAGTGGAGATAATTGCAAACATTCCAGCAGGAATTAATTCTTTTAAAGCACCTGTAGTGGCAATATCTATACATTTATCGTATTCAGGGGTTACGCCTTCTTTTCCTTCCTTTAGTCCAGCAATCTCATTGAACTGACGATGTATCTCGGCAACCATGCGTTGTGCGTTACGATCAACACCTAACATCAGCATTGCTGAGAATACTGCAGGTATAGCTGCTCCAACTAATAAACCAAAGAACACAACTGGATTCATTATATCGAAGCCAGTGATTGTCTCGAGACCTAATTCAGTAGCCACAATGTTAACTTCGCTAATAAATGCACCTAATAATGCAATTACAGTAAGCCCAGCAGCGCCAATGGCAAATCCTTTTGTAATTGCCTTTACTGTGTTACCAGCACTATCAAGGGAATCAGTAATTTCCAAAGCTTCTTCTCCTAAATCACCCATCTCTACCAGACCTCGTGCATTATCAACAATTGGTCCATAAGCATCGTTAGATATAATCATACCAACGATAGATAGCATTCCTACTGCAGCCATTGAGATGCCAAACATTGCATATCCACTACCTAGTGGTTCACATATTTTAAATGCAAGCAATGCAGAGATACCAATACCAGCCATAGCTGGAAGACAACTCATTAATCCGTAGGATACACCTGATAAGATTGTAAATGCTGGTCCTGATTCAGAAGCTTTAGCAACTGCATGTACTGGTTTCTTTGAATCGTCTGTAAAGTAATCACTGGCGATTCCAATGAGAACACCAACAGCAAGACCAATAGCACTTGCAAACCAGATGCGCCATTCAAAGTCTAATATATATGTAGCAAGAGCTGTAAATACTGCAAAAATACCAGTAGTAACATAAGTAGAACTGTTTAGTGCTTTGGTAGGGCTTCCGTTCTTTCCGATTCTTGCAGTAGCAACACCAATAATGGATGCGAGTAATCCCAAGGTAGCATAACAGAATACCATACTTGCATTCATACTTCCACCTTTTACTTTATCTAAGGATACTGCCATTACCAAAGCTGCAGCCATAGAAGCAACATTTGAATCGAATAAGTCTGCACCCATTCCAGCAACATCGCCAACGTTATCTCCAACATTATCTGCTATTACTGCAGGATTTCTAGGATCATCCTCAGGAATACCAAGCTCTACCTTACCTACTAGATCTGCACTAATATCAGCAGTCTTTGTAAAGATGCCGCCACCAGCTTTTGCAAACAATGCAAGAGAACTAGCTCCAAAGCTGAATCCAAGTAAAGCGGTTGTGTTATTAGTGATAAGAAAAACTAAGGTAACTCCTAATAAACTACTACCAACAACAGCCATTCCCATTACAGCACCGCCTCTAAAACCAGCCATAAAGGAAGGTTTCATACCTTTTGTAGAAGCTTCGGCAGCTTTCATATTGGCTATAGTTGCAATTGCAATGCCAATTTTTCCAGCAATTGCAGAAAAGATAGTTCCAAATAGATATGATACAGCAACTAAAATGTTATCTATTGGACTGCCACTCCATATTGGGGAAGGTAATAACACGAAAAGAATAATAGCGATTACACCACAAAAACGTGCAAGGACTTTATATTCTTGTGTAAGAAAAGTATTAGCACCTTGCTGGATTAGTTTCCCAATCTCCGCGACCTTTTTGTTAGAAGAAGGTCTTGAAACAACCCACTTATAAAGCCAAAAGGCTTCTGCAAATGCTAATAATGAAATGATGATAGCTGTGATTTGATAAAACTGGATACCTAAACTCATAATTCCATCTCCTTAAAATTTTATTAAATTTTTATAAAGATAAAAATGCCTACGCCATTTATAGTAGCACTATATGTTAAAATATACAATATATATTATAAATAAATATAAAATTTGTATAAAGTTAATAAAATATTTGGAATATTTAAGAATCAATATTAGTCAAAACGTACAGTAGTATAGTTTTTGGAGTCGTATTCTGTAGTATTATGCAAAAAGTTCTATGAAGCTATCATAAGATAATAGCTTCATAGGACTGATAATTAACATACTATATATGTATTCCATATAAATATAGTTTTAGAATCTAAAATTTCTCTTTCCATCATTTATTTCATTTAGATATTTCATTGCAATTTCTTTTACTTTAGGATTTGTTATCTTAGAAATCTCTTGAGTTATGACCTTCTCGCCTTTGGATTTGGTATCATCACTTGCGTAATCTTCTAGGTATTCTTTTAATGTCATTAAGGCATTGGGCTGACAGCAGTTTACAATCTGCCCTGATTTCACTAGCTGCATAAAGCGATCTCCAGTACGTCCTTCTATATAACATGCGGTACAAAAGCTTGGTATATATCCAAGAGTTAACAACCAATTGACTACTTCGTCTAGTGTTCTGTTATCGCTTACGTCAAACTGAGAAGTGTTCTCTACTTCATCTTCCACATAGCCACCAACACTAGTTCTACTTCCTCCACTAAGTTGAGATACACCGCGATGAAGCAACTTGCCTCTTATCTCTTCTGTCTCTCTTGTGGATATAATAATGCCTGTATATGGAACTGCAATTCGAATAATAGCAACAATTTTTTCGAAAATTTCATCTGAGATACCATTATCAAACTCATTAGGGTCAATATCTTCTGCACGTCGTACTCGAGGTACGCTTATGGTATGAGGACCACAGTTATGCACAGCTTCTAGATGTTCCGCATGCATAAGCAATCCGACAAAATCATATTTATATAAGTTTAGTCCAAAAAGTACACCTATTCCTACATCATCAATACCAGCTTGCATTGCACGATCCATAGCTTCCGTATGATATGCATAATTATGCTTTGGCCCAGTAGGATGTAGGTATTCATAAGTTGGCTTGTGATAAGTCTCTTGAAATAGAATATAAGTACCAATTCCAGCATCTTTTAGTAATTTATAATTCTCCACGGTTGTGGCTGCAATATTAACATTAACTCGTCGAATATCACCATTTTTGTGCTTGATGCTATAGATAGTTTTAATGCTCTCTAAGATATATTCTATTGGGTTGTTCTGAGGATCTTCTCCAGCTTCTAGTGCCAAACGTTTATGCCCCATGTCTTGAAGGGCAATAACTTCTTGTCGAATCTCGTCTTGGGATAGTTTCTTACGTGCAATATGTTTGTTTTGGCCATGATATGGGCAATAACGGCAGCCATTGACACAATAATTAGACAAATAAAGTGGAGCAAACATTACGATTCGATTTCCATAAAACTTTTGTTTTATTGTCTCTGCAAGGGAGTATATTTCCTGTAATAATTCTTCGTCTTCACATTCAAGAAGTATAGCAGCCTCCTTATAACTAATGCCTTTACATTCTTCGGCCTTATTAAGAATCTCCTTAATAAGTGCTCGGTTATTTTTGTTTGCCTTAGCATATTCTAAGGTAGATAATATCTCTTCATCATGAATGAATTCTGTAGCAATAAGTGATTTCTTATTATACATCTGGACATCTTCTTTCTTTATTTATAAGTATTATACAACTTCTAACATTATACTATACTGATACGGAATGGGCAAGAATAGAAATGGATATATTGCTATCTAAACTTTCATCATGTATAATATCTTAGAAAGTATAAATTGTATTAGAAATGAAGGTTAATATGAAAAAGATATTAAAAATTGGAATAAAACAAACGATTCCTGTGTTGATAGGTTACCTCGTACTTGGTATTGCATTTGGACTTTTACTGCAGAAGGCTGGTTATGGATATGGATGGGCCTTTCTAATGAGCTTATGTATATATGCTGGCTCTATGCAATTTGTACTGATTACTTTGTTGCAGGGAGGAGTTGGACTTGTAGCTATAATAGTTACAACCTTATCAGTGAATTTCCGTCATATGTTTTATGGAATCTCTTTTCTTGAAAAATTTAAGGGCATGGGTAAAAAGAGGCTTTATATGATATTTTCCCTTACTGACGAGACATACTCACTACTTTGCTCCATTAAACCTGTTGAAGGAGTAAATGAAAATCAATTATTATATGTTATTGCATTACTAAACCATATATATTGGATTATTGGCTCGGTATTGGGCAATATCCTAGGGAATGCAATTACCTTTAATACAAATGGAATTGATTTTGCTATGACAGCTTTATTTGTTGTAATTTTTGTAGAACAGTGGTTGTCTACTAAGAATCATATGCCGTCAATTATTGGATTAGCATGTGGGATTATATACCTGATTGTATTAGGACCAGAGAGTTTCTTATTACCTTCGTTGGTTAGTTCTGTAGTTCTCTTGTTGTTACTGAAAGAGAAAGGAAAACTTATGATTGAAGATGGAGGAAATAATCATGAATGATTTAACGAGAATTCTGGTGATAATATTGGTTGTATCAGTGTGTACTTTCTTAACGAGAGTGTTCCCATTTGTTATATTTCGAAAACAACAGGAGATATCACCTGTAATTAAGTATTTAGGTACGATATTACCCATGGCTGTAATGGGCATTTTAGTAGTCTATTGCTTAAAGGGGATGAACTTTTTTTCTGTAAATAGCTTTCTGCCATCTATCATAGCTGTGGGAACAGTGGTTGTGATTCATGTTTGGAAGAGAAACAATTTGATAAGTATTGGAATAGGTACATTAACATATATGATATTGCTCCAACTTACCACCTGATTAATTAGAAAAGAGAGAAACTTATGAAAAGAATTACGTTCATGGTAATTAGATTACTATACTATCTTCCTTATGTCTTTTGGAAGTTAAGGCAACTTGGACATGTTGAGGATTACGATGAGGTTACTAGATATAATTTTCTGCGCAAAATTGCAACTAAGGCAAACAAGAATGGTAGGGTGACCATTGCTACATATGGGGTCGAGAATCTACCAAAGGAAAATGGTTATGTTATGTTTCCCAATCACCAGGGGTTATTTGATTCTTTGGCATTTCTAGAAAGTCATGAAAGACCGTTCACAGTTGTTATAAAGAAGGAAGCTAAGGATGTTATTTTGCTAAAGCAGGTCATTCAGGTACTACAAGCCCAGATTATTGATAGAGAAGATGTTAGACAATCTATGAAAGTAATTATGAAGATGACCGAGGAAGTAAAGTCAGGTAGAAATTATATTATATTTGCAGAAGGAACAAGATCTAGGAAGCAGAATGAGATTCTTGAATTTAAAGGTGGAAGTTTTAAAAGCGCAATGAATGCAAAGTGTCCTATTGTACCAGTGGCATTAATAGATTCTTTTAAGGCCTTCGATACGAATTCTATAGGGAAGTTAACGGTTCAGATCCACTATCTGAAGCCATTATACTATGAAGAATATCAAGGGCTAAAATCTTTAGAGATTGCTCGAATTGTAGAACAAAGAATTAAAGAAGAGATTCGTAGTTATACTTAGTACCAAGAAGGGAATAAAACAACATGGAATATAAAGACATGAAGATAGATAATGCTTTAATAAAAGCACTTAAGCTACAAGGGATTACTAAACCGACCCCTGTACAGCAAGAGGTTCTTAAGATGGGAATCCATGATGTAGACCTAATAGTACAGTCAGAGACGGGATCAGGTAAAACCTTAGCCTACTTGGTTCCATTGTTTGAAAAACACAAAGAATCAGGAAAAGGAAATCAAGTAATTATTCTTGTTCCTACTCATGAACTAGCGATGCAAGTGGATAAACAAGTAAAGGAATTGGCAAAACATTCAGGTTATTTCATTCAATCGGCAGTAATTATGGGAGATGTGAATATTGAAAGGCAGGTTCAAAAGCTAAAAGACAAACCTCAATTTATCATAGGAACATCTGGCAGAATTTTAGAATTAATTAAAAGAAGAAAGATTGCTGCTCATCTTATAAAAACCATTGTTATAGATGAAGCAGATAAATTATTGAATAAAGATAATATAACTGCAACCAAAGCTGTAGTGAAATGTACGTTAAAGGATAGGAGACTTTTGTTCTTTTCTGCGAGTATGCCCCAAAGTACTGTAGAAGTTGCAAAAGAAATGAGTGTAGATTATGAATTAATTCGAACTTCAAAATCAGAAAAGATTCCAAGTCATATTGAGCATTGGTATATTCTTGTGGATAGAAGAGACAAGATAGAGGTGTTGAGAAAGCTTGTAAGGGTATTAAAATCAAAGAAGGCAATGATATTTATTAATAAGGTAAGTGATATTGAAGAGGCGACCCATAAACTTGTATTTCATGAGGTTAAGGCAGATTGTATCCATGGTTCTAATCTAAAAACAGATAGAAAAAGGGCAGTAGAAGGATTCAGAAATAATAAAATAAACTATCTTATTGCAACTGATATTGCAGCGAGGGGAATTCATTTTGATGGAATAGATACCGTGTTTCATCTAAGTATCCCAGAAGATCCGGTGGATTATCTTCATAGAGCAGGAAGAACCGGGCGTAATGATCATCCTGGTAGAAATGTTCTTCTTGTAACGAAGGAAGAGTTGGCAAATATAAAACGTTATCAGAAAGCTTTTGGAATTAATATAATACCTAAGAAATTGTATCAAGGTAAGATTGTAAAAGGATAACAGCATAGATATATGAGTAACTAGAAAAAGATTGCTCACAATAAACTTTTATTGTGAGCAATCTTTTTCATTATATGTTACATAACTTCATATCCTTTTAATAAACGCACTCTACTTGGATGACGTAATTTTCTAAGTGCCTTAGCTTCGATTTGTCTAATTCGTTCTCTTGTTACATTAAATTCTTTACCAACTTCTTCGAGGGTCCTAGTTCGTCCATCTTGTAGGCCAAAACGAAGAACGAGTACACGTTGTTCTCTTTCAGTTAAAGTCTCGAGAAGTTTTCCAATCTGATCTTGTAGTACAGAGTAAGAAGCGGCATCTTCAGGGCCTACGATAGTATCATCTTTAATAAAGTCGCCAAGGTGGCTATCGTCTTCTTCTCCAATAGGTGTATCAAGAGAAATAGGATCAGCAGATACTTTAAGAATCTCACGAATCTTCTCAATAGGAAGGTTCATAGCATCAGCCAATTCTTGTTCCGTAGGTTCTCTTCCAAGGTCTTGTAATAAGCTTCGGGAGATACGGTATGTTTTATTAATTACTTCTGACATATGGACAGGAATACGAATTGTTCGTGATTGATCTGCTATAGAACGAGTGATTGCTTGTCTTATCCACCAAGTAGCATAAGTACTGAACTTATAACCTTTCGTATAATCAAACTTATCAACAGCCTTGATTAAACCAAGATTACCTTCTTGGATTAAGTCTAGGAAGGATAATCCTCTACCTACATAACGCTTTGCAATACTCACAACTAGTCGAAGGTTAGATTCAGCAAGTGTTTGCTTAGCAACAGGATCCCCTGCTTCAATTTTTTGTGCAAGTTCAACTTCCTGATGTATTGTTAACAATGGATAGCTACCAATTTCTTTAAGATATAGTTTGACAGGATCATCTGTCATTGCACCAGTAATGCTTGAGGTATCTTCAATAACTTCTGATTCGCCATCCTCTTCAATCTCAAGCAATGATTTCTCATCAGGATCTTCTTCCTCTTCATCAACTAGACTAATAACTGCAATGTTATTAGCTTCAAGATATTCATATATTTTATCTATTTGATTCACATCAAGATTTAACTCTTTGAAGAAGTCATTTACACTTTTTACTTCAAGGATACCTTTGTTTTTCTTACCAAGGGCAACCAATTCTTTCAATTTATTATTAAATAGTTCTAATGCCTCACTCATATATATTCCTCCAATAATTGTTGATGGCAAAAAAGCCACCGAGTAGCATTGTATCACAGATAGAGTAAGAAAGCTATAGAAAAATGTCAAATTATAAGGGAAGTATTTACCTTTAGGTTACTATTCATGGATGACTTGAGTGACGGAACGATGCCCCGAGTAAATGCTACTGAAAAGGAGTCGCTTTCGCTTAGTTGCACTACGTAGCGGTACATAAAGCTCTAAAGGACAGAGCCTAAGTACCGACGAGAGCAAAAACTCCTTTTTCAGTAGCATTTACTCGGGGCATCGTTCCTGGTTACTAAAAGGACTGTGAATAGTAACTACCTAAGAGAATAGTAACATAGAATCTACAATTAGAAAACAAATACCAATTAATTGTTCCCTTTTTGACAAACATGAGATATAATAACCATGTACAATTTCACTTGTTTACAGAGGTGATATTGGAATGATGATAATATGTCATTGGTTAAAGTAAAATATAATATTAGAGTTGGAGGAAAATAATATGTTAGTATCAGCAAAAGATATGCTTGCAAAAGCAAAAGAGGGACACTACGCAGTTGGACAATTTAATATTAATAACTTAGAATGGACAAAAGCAATATTATTAACTGCACAAGAATTGAACTCACCAGTAATCTTAGGTGTTTCTGAAGGTGCAGGAAAGTATATGGCAGGATATAAAACTATAGTTGGAATGGTAAATGGAATGTTAGAAGAATTAAACATTACTGTTCCAGTTGCACTTCACTTAGATCATGGTAGTTATGATGGTGCATTACAATGTATCGAAGCAGGATTTTCTTCAGTTATGTTTGATGGCTCTCATTATCCAATCGATGAGAATGTGGCAAAAACAACTGAGTTGGTGAATATATGTAATAGCAAGGGAATCTCTCTTGAAGCAGAAGTAGGTTCTATTGGCGGTGAAGAAGATGGAGTTGTTGGAACAGGAGAATGTGCAGATCCAGCTGAATGTAAATTAATCGCTGATCTTGGTGTTACAATGTTAGCAGCAGGAATTGGTAACATTCATGGGAAATATCCAGCTAATTGGGCAGGCTTAAGTTTTGAAACTTTAGAAGCAATTAGTGAATTAACAGGAGATATGCCATTAGTTCTTCATGGTGGTACTGGAATTGAAGAAGACATGATTAAGAAAGCTATTAACTTAGGAGTAGCTAAGATTAATGTAAATACAGAATGTCAGTTAACATTTGCTGAAGCAACTAGAAAGTATATTGAAGCTGGCAAGGATCTTGAAGGAAAAGGGTTTGATCC
>CAZAKD010000005.1:0-20681 GCA_964485435.1 uncultured Lachnospiraceae bacterium | reverse complement strand
TATAAAACTTATGGTACAGGCTTAGGGCTCGCTATATCAAACAGAATTATTAACTCCCATGGAGGAAGGATACAAGCTTATTCAGAAGAAGATCTGACAAGCTTTATTATTAGTTTGCCACTTTTATAGTATTCTACATAATTATTTAGCATTAAACTGGAATATAGTATCAAATGTGCGCAGTGTTTTAAAATTGCCTTTTGCTGTAAGTTGACCAGACATAAATGCCTTTTGGAAAGTTATTTTCCCACTAACAATTTCCTTTATTAGACCATGAGAAGCTTTTGAAGTTACATCCGCATCTTTTTTCTCTCCATAGTAACAATTCAAATCCTTCTCATTGACTTCTAGAATAAGATTCTTACCAGAATCTGAAATATTAATTACATATGTCGCAGAAAAATTTTCTTGCGGATGAAAATTCTCTTGAAAGTTTTTTACAAATTCTACGTTATGATCTTCTTCATCGCTACCAAGCATCTCTTTAAACATACGAGTTAGTTCATCAATATCTTCTTTTTGTTTCTTAACATAATTATCATCTGATACATAGATAGATAATTGTTCACTTTCTTGAGGTGTTAAATCAATGTTTCCTCTTCGAAGAATATTCTTTTTTATAGCCTTAATACTTGTTGGAAAGGCTTTTATCTTCTGATTAATGCTTCTATAGAGATTCTCTGCCTTTTTCTCTATAATCCTTCCATAAGCCACATCCATCTCGAAATCAACATGATCTTCTACATAAGCACAAATTCCTTCAATCGGGTTACCACCTAGAATCTCCCACGCTTGTACTAGATTATGTTCGCCTTCTTTTTCTCCATATGCAGTTGCCATAACAACTGGTAACATATATGTCGCACTAATCTTTTCTTTATTGCCATATAGCCAACAGGCATCAAGGAATTGCTGCATGTAACCACCTATCCCTAGCCATTCCACCGTAGTTGCTAGGATAATTCCATCTGCATCCTTTAGGGTTTTAGGTAGCACATTAATGTTACCTTTTTCCTCATATAGATTATATCTTTTTACTTCTACTCGTAATTCTTCTAATACTTGTGTCATTCTTTGAATAACGTATAATGTAGGATCTTCAATGAGACCTCTTCCCCCATAATATATATTCACTTTCATAATCACAACACCTCACTCTTCTTTGGTTTTTTATACAATATAATTGAGATAATAAATCCTGCAATAAATCCTGCTACATGGGCAATATTATCTGTTCCTTGACTTGTAAATCCACTATATATACTAAGAATTGCAAATATGAATAGCCTTTTTGCACTCATATTCTCCAGATGTCCACGATTTACAATTACTACATAGAGCAGGCTTCCAACAACTCCAAAGATTGCTCCTGATGCTCCAACTGCAATTACATTGTATTTTTGTAACATATTATAACCCATTGACGCAAGTCCTGCAATCACTCCTGTACCCAAATATACCATAACATATCTACTCTTTCCAATCGCACGTTCTAGGTTATCTCCTAAAAAAGCTAATATCATCATATTATTAAAAATATGACCTATTCCAAAATGAAGAAACATATACGTGAAGACTCTATACCATTGACCTTCTCTTATAACATATGGCCAGTATAATGCCCCATGACTCAACATAAACCTTGTATCTTTAGTGGAGCCTAACCATTCTAAGATAACGAATACAAGAATGTTTACTACTATAATAACAGAGTTGTATAGGCTAAACATCTTATACTTATGAGTGGTATCTCCTCCCGATCTATACTCTTGCTGATATGAAGTTCCTCTGTTACTACGAACTTGTTCATCAATAAGCTCTTGTATTACATTCTTTAGATTTAAATAGTTAGATTCTTGATTCTCATATATCATTAATTTTTCTTGATCTGTGTCCAATATCCAGTGATTATCTGTATCAACACAGAATTCCTTTACTGAATCGGCTTTACCCGTGCACAAGATACTTAAAAGAGATACACTCTTGTATCTCTTATTCAAAAAATTAACTTTCATTTGGTAAATAATATGTTCATATTGGTTTATGTTTAGCTGATTTAATAAAGAATCATTAAAAATCACAACTAAATAAGCTTGATCATTTATAACAGAATAATATAGCGTAATTCCTTCAACATTGACCTTTACTCTATGATATTGTCTTTCTTCAAGTTTTAATGAGATCTTACTAATCATGTTATCCATCATTCCTCGCCGTGATTGTTTTAAGCTTAATATTAGATTAATTATATCATATCACTTAGAGATTACAAAATCACTATGCTTTTTGAAAAACATAGCTTATATTTGCAAACATTACCTCATCTTGAGCTGATAATGATTTTGCTTCATTTGGTTCTATACGATTATAATTAATATAGGTACCGTTGGTGGAATTTAAATCAACTAAGTAGAATTGTCCTTCTCTGTAATCTATTTTTGCATGATATCTGCTAATTACATCATTCTCAATGGTTCCAGCCCTTTTTTCTCCTGTATTTCCTATGAAAAGTGGGACTTCCATTAATTCTATTGTTTTATATTCTAAAGTATTTACAGGTACTAATTCATATCCTTTCCACGGGCAATTCATAACATGATCTTCAAGAAATGTTGTTTTATCTTCCCTTCCGCTTACTAACAATTGAGTCTTATTTTCTCTATCTTTATTGTCTTTACCACCAAGTGCTGGTTGTTTATTCACATACTCAATCTTTTCTTTGATTACAGCAATTCGATTCTCTTTATTTAATAGTTTTCCATATGCATAAGCTACTATTGTCCCCGTCATAAGTACCATACCAAATACTTTCGTTGTATCAATTCTATTTCCAATAGAATCATATAGCAATCCAAAATAGAAGCAAGAAGCTAAAACCCCAAATCCTAATACAGAAATCAATATCAAAATTATTTTTATCTTGATGGGATATTCCAATACTTCCTTATCAGAATATACTTTTTCCTGTTGTGTATTTTTATTATTTTGATATCCTTTTCCATTGATATTGGAATTAATAATTAAACTTTTATCTTCCTTCTTCTCCTTATTTATATCAGGTGACTCTATATATCTCTTTTCAATAAACTCAGTTAATCTAGAGAATGTGATACCTTCTTCTTTACTTATCTTATATAAACCATATATAAGTAAAACTGCTTTTTCATCTTTATAATCTACTATGTTCATAAGAAATTCTATTACAGAACTAATCTGCTCCATAATTTCTTCATCATATCCTATGTAATAACATAATAACACTTCATATGTTTCTGCATTCACATATATATATCTTGGATCTAATATGAAATCTTGCTCTAATAGTAGGTACTCTTTACCATTCAGTATCGCTTTTATTATATTCAATATTACGGATTTAATCTGGGAATATTGAAGTTGCTTCTTCTGTAATAGACTAGATAAATCTTCATGCCCTGTAATCTCATAGTAATAATAATATATATTATCAATCATACGGACCTCAAGATGTAGAATGCCTTTTATTCTATTATTTAAGAGCATATTTAGGCAGTAATTATTCTCTTTTCTTTCACTTTGTATTACTAAACTATGACCCTGTACATCCCTTTTGTATGTAACATTCATTAATTCCACGCCTCGTTCCATTACCCCCTAATTATTTTACTTGTCTAACTGCCTTTGTAGTTTATTAATTAGATCATCATAACCCTGAATATCATCTACAATTCCTTCTATTACATCAAATTGTCTTACAAACTCTGCGGGATAATGAACTCGTCCCTTTCCAACTATAGTTATATTTGTGCCACTTCCTGAGAAGAACTCCTTTGCTCTTAGTATTCCAATCTTCATATTTACCTTAATTTTAATCTCTACCTCTTTTTTACTTAAGTCAATATGAACATCTGTAACTTCCCCTATAATTAGTCCTCTTCTCAATCTTTCCGTTACATAGCTTTGCAAAGTCTTATTCTCCTTTTGTAGATCTCCTATTAAAGGAAAATATATTCCTCTATTATCAAGACATCCATAATCAATATCCATATGTTTATCTGTCTTCTCGTGTTTCACCAACTCGCTACCATAGATAACGGCTTGATCTGCCACGCTTTGGATTCTTACTTTATCATGCATATAGAACGTCATATAAATGAGAGAAATTATAACAAAAAACACAATAGGAAATATTAGAGCCATCTCAACTGTGTAACTTCCTTGTAGCCAACCCTTTTTAAAATTATTATGATTAATAAACTTCATATTTCTCATCTCCAAGTATCAATTAATACTAGTACATAACCCATACATAGGAAGGGTAGGAAGGGAAGGGTGCTTTTAAACTTTATCTTTTTGGTAATCAATAATAAAATAGAGACCATTGATACTAAGAATAATCCATACATTAACATTCGTAGATTGTTATATCCACCCAATGCAATCCCTGTTACTATAAGAACCAAACCATCTCCAGACCCTATTTGTCCCCTTGTAAATTTCCCAATCCCTAAAATCAATATACCAATAAGCATTCCTAATAGACCTTCTATTAATGTTATTTCTTCTCGAAAGGGCAGTGCAATGATTATTGGTATAAGACACATAATAACAAGCTTAACAGACACACATTTTGTCTTAATATCAATCATTCCACTTACTAACAACAGAATTCCAATTATAATCCTAACTCCTATATCTATTCCATTCATACTTATTTCCTTTATTGTTATTTTCCACATCTACTACATAAACCTCTATCTTTTACTTCAGAATACTTTATCTTAATTATACTTCGTTTTAACCTACTGCATTCTATAGAGATATGGTACCGGTCTCCGTTGGATGTAATATACACCATTGAATCTATATTCTTTTTTCCTTTTAAGCAGCTCTCACACGGATAATATTTTCCACCATTTTCATTGCGTTCACTTCCCAATTTGGTTGAATCACTCTGTCTAATATCAAACCGAATATGTGTACAATCCTCATTTGTATGATATACCGTACCCGTTCGTGTAATGTATACAATTCTATCAACCTCTTTCTCTCCATTAGAGGGGTCCTTATTATCTTCCATCGGCTTATATCCTGTGAACCCTCTAATATTAAGACACTGCTCTCCATTTAGATATCTTAATCCCAAGAACGAAAAAGGAATTTTTATCATATAAGATGCTTTTAATTCTATCAAATCATTATGTTCTAATACCTTAGAATCAACCATAACAATTCCCTGTGTACCACCTATGATACACGAATTATTAATAAGCTTTTCATCCATATATCCTACTAATTTATACTGTAAGAATAATACTTCACCAATTGCTTTTGCAAGAGATCTATCTTCATTTTGACTCTTTATATCTTTTGAGCATTCTTCATCCTCCTGGTAATTCTGAATGTAATCATATACGTATGCATATTGTGAGACATATTCACCTGTCTGAATCATTGCAGAGTGAATATGCTCTTGTACCAACAATATCTGTATAATATAGATGAATGCCATTATAGAGAATATATAGAACGGAAGAACCAAGCTTGCTTCCACTGTAATAGAAGCCCTTTTTTCTCTGTTTAAAATATGTAATGTCTTCATGTATACCACCATATGTTATCTAAGTAAACAGAAGTAAATTGGGATGCCCTCTTGAACTAAAATTGTAAATAAACTTGTAAATAAATTGTTTTCGTCATTATTGGGGTAATGATGCAAAAGAGAGTATTTTATTTGTTTGAGGGTTAATAGTTGTTTAGAATACTTGATTATTTTTTGATATCTTCACTCAAGAGGACATCCCAATTTACTTCTGTTCCTGTCAAATCTAGTATGAGTTTTCCTTTTTAATTGTATAACTATATCCAGTTGCATCACTTTCTAAAACTCTATTCACATAAGGAAACCGTATAAACTTTGCGTCCATATTAAATTCCCCAATTGCTTTAAATCCAAAGATTCCATTTTTAATTCTAAAATTACCTTTATATCTAAGATTCATATTCTCTTGAATCAGATCAAAAGCTCTTAAACACTTTTTATCATTATTTGTTAAATATAAAAATATTTTAATATAGTCTTTATAACACATATCATTTACAGACATTTTGCTCAAGGAGAAACTTTGACTCTTATTCTTAATCATCTCCTTATTTATCAGCAATAATTCTTCATACCGTATTTGAAAGTTTGCCTTATTCTTTAAGAATGGTACATACCTTTTAGATAGTAAGCCCCTAATGTCTACTAAGGCTTCTTCATATGCCCATATCAAGAGAATCATTGTTTTAGTCAAGCTAATTAAAGGTTCTAAACAGGTGAATCCTACTAGTGCAGCTGCTGTTGCATATGCCAGTCCATTCTTTTCTTGATCCATGAACAGATAAGAAAAATTAGCCACAGTTCTTGTTAAAAGCAATCTATGAACCATATCAGTATAGTTATCATAATCCAACTCTTTTCCAAACACGAGGTATTCTTGCTCATAATTTAATCTCGTTTCTTTTACATTAGAATCTAATGCATCAAGCATATTTTCCTGGTTCTTAAAGTGTGTCATTAAATATTCGTGCAGTAGAGCGGTCTCAAGAAGTTCATTGCCTTTACTAATAGAATTTCCTTCTCCTTTCTTCCCGTATTCTCCTAATCCTTCTTTTATTTTTTCTTGATTTCCTTCCTTTTCGTAATCTTTTATTCCATCTGATAGATCTATTTCTTCTAGTTTATCACCTTTATCAATTATTGTTTTTGACGGCAAATCTAAGCTGTTAATTTTTTTCTTAGATAATTTCTCAACATCATCTACTACTAGATTTAGTATCCCTTTTTCCATAAATTTATTAAAGTTAGTTATTGGATTCTTAACTTCAGGTTTTATTACAAGGGAAGAATAATCAAACCATAGTTCTTTTATTTCATAAGAGGAGATTTTAATCTTAAGATCTGTAGAAAAATTAATCATTTTATCTATATCACTTCTAGTAGAAGAGATATTAATCTGGTCTATAGGATAGACTGCAGACAATGTTTCTTTGTTGTGTATAAGTGTTTGATTTATACTATTAAGTCTGTTTTCAGATAGATTATATTGAGAACCGTTTCCTAATTTATGTATATAATTTTGAATCTTTTCCTTATCCGTTTGGAGATTGGAATATACCTCTTGATCTATACTTTCTCTATTATCTTCTAGATAAGCTTCATATTCTCTACATTTATTATTTGATTCCTCCTGTTGCATAGATACTTCTGGAATAATACTAAGCGCTTCATCTATTTTATCTTCAGTTCCCCTTGTTAACTTAACCAGTTGAACAACCTTGTCCCTTACAACATCCAGCGAATTGGACTTTTTCCTCTCTAATTCTTCAATTTGGGCCTGAATCTCATTCCTTCTATTCTCCTCTTCATCCTCACTGTCACTCGACTCTGTAGAGCTTAAATTTTCTAGTTCTTCATATAGTTTGTCTAGCTGGTCTAAATACTTTATTATTACTTTTTCTTCACCAATTATCTCATCTATCCAAACTATAGGTTGTTGGTAATTCTTTTCTAGAGATTTATAAACTACTTCATTGGAGATACCTATACTTCCACTATCTTTACCTACAACTAGAAATTTCTTCACAAAATTTTTTTCTGTCTTTATTAGATTGCTTTTGTTAAAATGAACTCCCTTTTTATCTACTTTTATTCCTTCTATATTGCGGATAAGATCAAGCATACTTTCACTAAGTTTGCACGTAGTTTCCTCTAATTCAATCTTTTTTTCAATGACCTCTGCATATTTTGCTGACTCTTTTGAATATGCATTACCTTCTCCTGATGATTCAATAATATGTGCTGGTGTCTTATACTTCATATAACTTACAGCTTCATGAATAAATGGACGATACTCATAGTCTAGAAAACCTACAATATCTTCAATCATTAGATTCATATTCACCGAATTTTGTAACCGAATTTGTGATAATTCACCAATATCTTCTTGCTTTTCTGACCCAACTTCAGGATTAAAAGAGGTGTTCAAGTATTCCAAGGTAATATCATTTAATAGATCATCCTGTCTCTGACTTTCACCATATCCACCATCTAATAAAAACAAATGATAATCTTGATACAATGGAGAATAATATTCTGATAGAACTGATTCCATAGCTGCTACCATATATCGCTCTGCATTTGTAATCCCACTATATACTCTTGCACTCTCTATCGTTGTTCCTACAAGGGCTAATATAAGCACTAAAGTCAAACTCAAAAATACACTTATCTCACCCTTAATATTATTATTCCAGTATCTCATTGGTATCTTCTGTGATCTCTTTAAATACATCTTTAACAATCTTTGTAATATTATCTTTAAAAATAATTACCAACCCTACTAATACTACAAGAATTAGAATAATCTCCACTACTCCAATCCCATCTTCCTCATGTAAAAATTGGTTCACGTAGTTTTTTATATTTGTCATTGCTTTCACTCTTGCCTCCTTAATTTATCTAATTATAATCCCCAAAATGCAGGTACCATAATAATAGCTAATACTATTAGTAACATAATCATCATTGGAATAAGTAATTTCGTTGAAGCCTCTTCACCCAACCTTTTTGCCAGCTCTTTTCTTTCGTTAAATGCATCTACTGCTTCATATTCTAATAATTCTAACAACCCCTTCATACCTTTTTTCTGATTCTGAATCAGTAGTGATGTAAATTTCAAATAAGGTAATGCCTTCATTCTTCTACCGTAGCTCTCGTAGGCCTTTTCCTCTATAATTCCATTGCTTAATTCGTGATATGTTATTCTCATCTCTTCAAAGGCATACCTTTTCTTATTTTTCTTATGCTCTGTTTTATTAACATACTCTACTACAATCTTTTCCCATGCTTTTTTCACTGTCATTCCAGCACCTATTAGAAGTATAAATTTATTAATAATCTCTGGGTAATCAATTAAAACTTCTGTTTCTCTTTTCTCAAAGCGGTCTTCTATATCTTTATCCATAAGAAAATACAATAAAGCACTTACTAATATTCCGAATGTAAATATCTTAATATTGTTCTTGTTCTTTTTTTCGGAATAATACACTTTCTTATCACCTATTTCTAAAGGTAATTCTTGTGTTTCCTCACTTTTACTATTCCACTCCAATTCTTTTACTTTTAGCCAGAACTCATTCCATATAATCTCTTGGCTAGTATATATTCTTGGTTTGATTATAAGCGTGATTGGATAGATCTCCTCTATATCAAAGTATCTTATATGAGCTTTTATCTCAGTGAGCTCCCCCTGCTCATTAATATCTTTATTATTAATATTCCCTTTGCTATCAATTCTGTTATTTGCATCTAATTCCCATCGAACTGTAATGCTTGTATTTGGTATCCTTTTTACTAGATGAATTGGAGTCCTTATATTATCCAATGAATTGTTATCCGCCAGAATGGTCGAGTCAATATATGCTTTTGCTTCTTCTAGTTTTGTCAGAATCATATCATTATTATATCTTCTCTCTGCCACTTCTATATTAATTTGATCTTCTAAGAATTCTTCCCCATCCTTAATAGTTACATCTAAGGCTACTATTTTTCCACCATCCTCATCGCCATAGCCTGGTCGCATAATTCGATTTCCATTATATAACTGACTATATCCTAACGTGGTTACCTCCTGAATTAGGGCAATAAGAGTCACCACTACAATTGTTATTAATGCAAGGGTACACTTTTTACAATAATATAGCTTTAGCTCCTTATCCATATCTCTTCCACAGTTAATTGATATAAAAGCATCTTTTGTCTTCTCACTTATCATTTTAGGATATAGATTTAGTCTATCTATGAATAGCATCACAGGCGGATATAGATATAACAAAGGATGATCTTTCTTGTCAATTTGTAATATGTATTCTTTCTTGTAAGCACGACCATAGATGTACCATCCAACAATAATAATTATAATTAAAATATATAACCCTATCACTTAACCTCCTCCTATACATCAATACTCATAATCTTTTTAGATAATATTGCTGCACCATAATAACCTACTAGTGCTATCGTCATGATTAATATGCCAATTGTATTATGATAAAGAGGGTCTAAAAAGCCTGGTGAAAACATCCACATATAAAGTATAATTCCCAGTGGAATCATGTTCATAATCCTTGTCTCTAAACGCTTTCCTGTGGTAATCGTTAAAATCTCTCTCTTTATATCAATTTTATCTCCTATTACCTTGCTTGTTCCTTTAATAATCTTTATTAGATCACCACCACTGCGTTTAGCCGTAATGAAAACTTCTGAAAAAGAGTATATATCTTCTACTCCACTACGTATTGCAAACTCTTGCCATATCTCTTCCATGGTTTGATTATTCTTCAACTGAGAGATCATATATTCAAACTCTTTTACAATTAATGCTTCTTGACCATATAATACCTTCATATCGCACATAGACTCTCTCATAGCATTCTCCATAGAATATCCTGCGTTTAAAGCTGCAGAAATACTTAGAATACAATCGCGAAACTCCAGATTTAAGCGCCATTTTATTTTTATTATCTCTTCCTTTTTTTTCTCTTTTACATAGATTAGACAATATGGGCTAAGTAACAAAATAGCTATTATACTTTTATAAAATAGAATTCCAATTAACAATATTAATAAAAGACTCTTTACCCATATCTTTATTAAATCTTCTCTAGGTATACAATACCTCTCAATATTATCTATAATTCCATCCCTGCCTTATTTAATTTTGCCCTACTGATTAATTCCCGATGGGTTTTACATAGAGAACCTATAACATGACCATCTTCTGTTTCCCCTGTTTCTTCATATACGTATAATTTGTTAATTTCAATTTCACCATCAACGCAGTCTAAGATTTCTACAATCTCTACTACTTTTCTTGACTTGTCTCGTAACCTTTCAAGATGAATAATAATATCTATCGCTGAAGCAATCTGCTTTCTAGCTGAAAGAAGCGGAATATCTGCTGCAAGGAGAACTAAAGTCTCAATTCTTGATAACATATCTGCAGGAGAATTCGCATGCCCTGTAGATAAACTACCATCATGACCTGTATTATAAGCAGTTAGTAAATCAAGTGCTGCACCATCCCGTACTTCGCCTACAACAATGCGATCTGGTCTCATTCGTAGGCTAGATTTTATAAGGTCCCTTATTGTAATCTCATTATTTCCTTCCACATTGGCGTTGCGCACTTCTAACCTTACTAGATTAGGGATATTTTGTATTTGAAGCTCCGCAGAATCCTCAATGGTTATTACCCGCTGATCTGAGGGTATGAAGTTGGATAGTGCATTCAAAAAAGTTGTTTTTCCTGAACCTGTACCACCACTGATGAAGATGTTATAGCCCGCAATTACTAATTTTTTTAGGTAATCTGCTACTTCTTGAGTTATACTTCCAATCTGGACAAGCTTATCCATAGTAATTGGTTTCTCTGGAAACTTACGAATAGTAACAATAGGACCATTCAATGCAACCGGAGGCAATACCACATTTACCCTTGCACCATTAGAAAGTCTTGCATCAACAATTGGACTAGTCTCATTAATCATTCGATTTACACTTGATACAATCTGCTGTACCACATCTTCCAATTTTTTTTTAGATTCGAAGCATTGATTCCATCTTGAGATTCTACCTTCTCTTTCTATAAAAATGTGATTCTCTCCATTTATCATAATCTCTGTAATTGAATTATCATCAATTAATTCTTGAAGAATATCTAGCCTACGAATAGAATTAAATATGTCCATTCTCAATCTTGTCTTATCTTCTAAGCTAATATAGTAACCACTAGTTTCTCTTACTACAGTGGCATCTATCATATCAAAGATTTCTTCTTCAGAGAGCTCTTTAGACAGATCCATTTTCTCTAGAACCATATCTTTTAGTCTTTTTTTTAGATCTGTGGATTCCTCCATTCTACTGTCTCACCACTTTCTACAACTGCTGCCACATAATCATATAATGATTCATTATTAATAAAATCTACTTCTTGATTCTCATCTACAAAACTAAACTTACATGGCAGCTCAACTTCTTGAAATCTTTCCATAAATCGTTCTGTGGAACTCTCCTTCATCTGTCTCTTAAATGCTGATAATTTATCTCCATCTATCTGGTTATGTTCTATGGGTAGATAAACTTTATCACATCCTTCTAAGACCCTCTTTATACCCTTGCCAAACGCACCTATGTCGATAACTATAACTTTATACTCACAATACTCTCGTAAACACTCTAAAAGAAAGTCCACATCATCTTCTGTAATCTCATATAAATCTTGATAGTGAATGGCAGGTGAAATTACATTAAAATGTCCATATTTACTTACAATAGATTCTATCTTTAATGCTAAATTGGGCTTTCGTTGTTTCACGTAATAGAGAATCTCAGACAGACCACCACTCTCCTCTTTTAACCAAGTGAATTGATTAAATAAATCTAAGTTCACATATAATGTGCTTTCTTTTATTCCATAATACTCACTTAATATAAGTGCGAATAAATTCCTTTTATTCGTATTCTTCGGAGAAAATACACCAACAATATAATTATTGTGGGTAGGTGCAATTCTCATATATTCACCACCATGACTGTCTTGCTCTATATAAAGTTCATAGAGTTGTCCTATAATATCACCTGCTGACTGATATTTATATATGCAAGATACATGATATGTCTCCTTAGGAGATTGCCCTTCCCAAAGAATAAATATATTACTAATTACAGTCTCCAATATACTTAGTGATTCTATATATTCTTCTCCTAGTAATAAGATACCGATATCTGAATTCTCTAGATATTCTAATAACGGATCAATTCCAGAATATACACTGATCTGAAACGGTAAATTCCCTTTATAATTACCATAGTTCATTAGATTCTCAGCAAAAGTAATCTCAGAATCTAAGATTGCTAGTACTCCTTTTTTAATTCATATCCCCTCCACACTAATAAATCCTTCCTAGAACAAGCAGAATAAATACACTAATAAATATAGTTACAGAAAACGGTATTACTGCCCTAGGATCATCTTCTCCATGAACATAATAAGGTCTTAACTTTCTATCTCTTAATATATTGTGAAAATAATTTGCAAGATATTGCAATCGATAAAATATAATTTTGAAACGAATCATATGAATGATTGAAAAGAATGCACCAATAACGAATGCTAGAAGTATAACAAGTACTACTTGATGT
This sequence comes from uncultured Lachnospiraceae bacterium, assembly GCA_964485435.1. GTDB lineage: Bacteria > Bacillota > Clostridia > Lachnospirales > Lachnospiraceae > CAZAKD01. The sequence continues at coordinate 7,456 of CAZAKD010000005.1, read as the reverse complement.
GGACCTAAGAATCCACCCACAACTGAAAATAACTTAATATCCCCTGCTCCTAATACATGGAACACAAAAAGAATACTTAAAATAATGATAGGAACCATAATACCTTGTCCCCAGACTTTAATCCCAACAGTTTCAAATCTCACCCATTGTGTATAAAGTCCTGTTACTAAACCAATTACTATAAGTCTATTACTTACCTTATGAGCCTTCAAGTCACTAATAGTTCCCATGGCAAGAAGTAAGCCTAATAGAACAAAATGAAGTATTGTTTCATCCTCCCCCTCCCTTAATTGTCGTTTTTTTAATTAATATGTATATATAATACTACCTTTTATATTTGTTGTCAACCATAATTACAATTATTTTTTGTAACTATTAATATGGTTATACTTATACATAGAAAATATTGTATAACTCGATTCCATATACTAATAAAAAACCTGGAAGCCCTAATAATCCTATTGTAAGAATTGTGGTGCTATTGGTACCTACATTAACCAATATCCCTTGACTTACTAAGAACATATTAAAAAGATATATTCCAACAATTCCAATTACCATCCTCAAGATAATGTTCACCAATAATTCCATCCTATGGCGAAGTACCCCTAAGACTAAAGCTATTCCACAGATAATTATAATTCCAATTAATATTTTGTTCTCCATACCTTCATCCCCTTTTACTATATTATATATATATCTATTATTTTGATATAATATGCATACCTAATTCTTGTTTATAAGAGAAGTCATTCATTAAAGACCAATATATGTGATTACTTGTATATTTTAACAGGTTCTTGACTATAATATAGTTAACAACTAAGTAGGAGGAGTAAAGAATGCTTAGAAAGAACTCAAACCCCCTTCTCAAAGAAGAAGAGATACTAAAGAATGAACTCGAAAAAACTAAAGTAGCATTAGAATCTGCATATTCAAATTTTGAGAATGTACTTGATCCTGACCTAATAGATTGTTCGATTTATGAATTAAATGCCGTACAGAAAAGATATAAGTTTTTACTAAACAAAGTAAAGGAACTTGATAAACAAAAGGAACAGCTTCAAGGAGCATAATTTAGCTTTAAAAAGGGATGGTGTAGCAATTTCCACCATCCCTTTCTCTTATTTACGCATTCCAAATATCATTTTTATAGTCTCTTATTGTTCTGTCACTAGAGAATTTTCCAGCATTAGCTGTATTAATGAAACATTTTCTTCTAAACTCATATGTGTTAGAGAAATCCTTATTTCCTCTTAATTTCGCTTCACAGTATGGAATTAGATCTAATAATAGGTAATAGTGATCTGGTTGATGCCAACTTGCACCTTCTAGAAGTGAATTATATAACTCCTTAAACATACCTGTATCTCCATCATCAAAAGTACCATCTATTAAAGTATCAACTACTTTCTTTATACGAGGATTTTCTTTATATAACTTTTTAAAATTATAAGTATCCTTTATCTTTTCAATATCTTCAACCCTTGCTCCAAAGATGTAGTTATTCTCTTCGCCAGCTTGCTCTACAATCTCAACATTTGCTCCATCATATGTTCCAAGAGTTACAGCTCCATTCAACATAAACTTCATATTACCTGTACCAGATGCTTCTGTACCTGCTGTGGATATCTGTTCTGAAAAATCTGCTGCTGGTGTAATCTTTTCTGCATAGGACACATTGTAGTTAGACACAAACACCACTTGCATCTTGTCATTTACTTCTGGGTCTGCTGCAATCATCTTGCCTATCTCATTAATGTACTTAATAATTCCCTTGGCTCTAAAGTAGCCTGGCGCAGCTTTTGCTCCGAAGATATACACAGTAGGATTAAAGTCTTTGATTCTACCATCTTTTATTCCATAGTAAGTATCAAGAATAGAAAATGCATTTAATAGCTGTCTCTTATATTCATGAAGACGTTTTATCTGTATATCAAATATAAATTCTGGATTAATTGTAATATCTTCTTGCTTTTGAATATAATCAGCCAGTTGACGCTTTTTAATTCGTTTAATATCATCATATTGTTTCATGATATTTTTATCATCTTTATATTTTTCTAGATCTTTTAAATGATCCAAATCTGTGATCCAAGAGTTACCAATCTTGTCTGTAATAAATCCAGCTAGCTCCATGTTCGCTAATGCAAGCCATCTTCTTTGAGTAATTCCATTTGTTTTATTATTAAATCTCTCTGGATAGATGTTATACCATTCTTTCAATGCATCATTCTTAAGAATCTCTGTATGAATCCATGCTACACCGTTAGTAGAATGGCTAGCAAATATTGCCAGTCTTGCCATATGAATTAGATTATCATCAATAATATAATATTGCTTCTGATCTTTCTCTTTAATTCCAAGATCCTTCAATTCTTTTATAAGTGCCTTCTGAAGCATTGTCACATATTTATATACATTAGGAATCACCGCTTTGAACAGGGTTGTATTCCATTTTTCTAAAGCTTCAGACATAACTGTATGATTTGTATACGCAAAGGTTTCTTTTCCAATCTTTAGTGCCTTTACGAATGTTAGTCCTTCTTCTTCCATAAGAATACGGATCAATTCAGGGATTGCAACAACTGGATGAGTATCATTTAGCTGAATTGCATATTCTTTTGCAAAATGGCTAAAATCACTTCCGTAATTCTTCTTATATCTACGTACAATATCCTGTAAGGAAGCACTTGAGAAGAAATATTGTTGTTTTAAACGAAGCTTTTTACCTGCATCTGTATCATCATTTGGATAAAGAACACTTGTAATTGCCTCTGCATCATTTTTCTCTTTAAAAGATTTATCATATTTTTGATCATTAAATAATTCAAAATTAAATGTTTGTGTAGGCTCTGCTTGCCATAGTCTAAGTGTATTGATCTTCTTACCACCATATCCTATAACTGGTGTATCATACGGAACGGCATATACAGACTGATTCTTAAAATGGATTAATACCTTTTCTTCTTCTCTTCTTACAGACCAAGGGTCACCAGATTTCTGCCAATCATCTGCTGTTTCTTTTTGAAAACCATCTTCAAAATATTGTTGAAATAGTCCATAACGATATCTTAATCCATATCCGTTTAAAGTAACTCCAATTGTTGCTCCAGAATCTAAGAAACAAGCAGCAAGCCTTCCTAATCCACCATTTCCTAAAGCAGCATCTTCGATGTCTTCAAATACTCGTATATCAATATTGTTCTCACTCATTAATTCTGAGAATTCATTTAATAATCCTAGATTTAATAGGTTACTATAGATTAATCTTCCGATTAAAAATTCTGCTGAAAGGTAACACACCTTCTTACCTTTTGTATCAAGGCCCTGATCTTTATCTAGGGTCCCCATTGCCGCCTTAGAAACTGCATTATATAATTCCACTGTGCTAGCTTCTTTTATGGTTTTACCATAATCATGATTAAGTATATCTGTTACATTGTTTTTAAATTGATTCATATTCTTACCCTTCCTATCTGCCATATAATATAGCAAGTTTTTTTAGTTTCTCTGAATCCAAACTTTTAAATTGTTCCTTTGTCATTCTCCATCTCCAGTTTAATCCTAATGTAGATGGCACATTCATTCTTGCATCATTTCCTAGTTTTAGTAGGTCCTGCCCTTGACAGATTGCTACATTTGCATGAGATACATACAGTGTTTGAATAAACTTATCAGCAAGTTCTTTTTTTTGTTTTACTCCCAAATACTCGCATATGTACTTAATCTTATCTATACTACAATTATTTAAGAAGCCTACTGTTGTTTCATTATCATGAGTACCACTATACAAAACAATGTTACTTGTTTCATAATTATGTGGTAAATAATCATTACTAGGACCACCGTCAAATGCAAATTGTAGTACTTTCATTCCTGGAAAACCTGTGGATCGAAGTAGCCTTTTCACTGAAGGAACAATTACACCTAAATCTTCTGCAATTATTTGTGCCTCTCCAATGGATTCCATAATTGCATCCGTTAATTTCTTACCCGGTCCCCTTCTCCACTTTCCACCAACCGCAGTTGAAAAGTGTGCTGGAATTGAGAAAAATCTTGCAATTCCAATAAAATGATCAATTCGAATCACATCATAGAGTTTTGCATTTGCTTTCATTCGTTCTTTCCACCAATTGAAATCACATTCTTCCATCTTGGACCAATTATAGAGTGGATTTCCCCATCTTTGACCATCATCGGAAAATGCATCTGGTGGTACTCCTGCAACATTAATGGGTTGCTTACGTTCATCTAATTCAAAGAGATCTCCGTTAACCCATACATCTGCACTATCCATGGATACATATAGGGGTATATCTCCTATAATCTTAATATCCTCATTGTTGGCATACGCTTTTAGCTTATTCCATTGACTATAAAATTTATATTGGCAGAATCTCCAGAAATCAATCTCATTAGATAACTTTTTTTCATAATGCCCAATCGCTTCTGGTTTGCGATAGCGAATATCCTCATCCCATTGACTCCATTCAATATTGTCAAAATGAAACTTAAGCGCCATGTATAAGCTATAATCATCTAACCAATATTCATTCTCTGTACAAAAGCTTTGAAAACTTTTTTTCTTTTTGTGGTTACTTCTTTGATATGCAGTGTTTAATACCTGAAAACGTTGTTTAAAGATAGTATTATAGTCTACATATGCCTCTTCGACACACCAAGTAAATTGATTTACTTCATCCTCTGTTAGTAATTTTTCTTCTACTAATAGATCTAAATCAATAAAGTAAGGATTCCCTGCAAATGCAGAAAAAGACTGATATGGGCTATCGCCATAACTTGTAGGACCCATAGGAAGCACCTGCCAATACTTTTGCCCGCCTTTTTTAAGAAAATCCACAAAATCATATGCCGCTTTCCCTAATGTTCCAATACCATAGTTTGCAGGTAAGCTACTAATAGGTAGTAAAATTCCTGCACCACGACTAAGTTTAATATTATTCTTTTCTCTTCTCATATAATCTACCAACCCTAATATTTTTCGTAAAGTTTCGAAATGTTAGTGAAATATTAGCATAATTACACGCCTTTGTCAATACTATATCTTGAATTTCTCTATTGAATTATTACTAAGTTGGGTTTATACTTATGTTAATACACTATACGGAGGATATATAATGGCTACTATTAAAGATATCGCAGAGAAACTTGGAATAGCCGTAAGCACTGTGTCAAAGGGTCTGAATGGAGCTAGTGATATTAGTGACGAGATGAGGCAGCTGGTACTAGATACAGCAGTAGAGATGGGCTATGCTTCCAAAAGAATGCGAAGCCAAAAGAACCGTAAGGTTTGTATCCTTGTTGAGAACATGGATTATGAGAATATAGGTCAGTTTGGCTATGAACTTATTGTAGGCTTTAAACTAGCTGCAGCTAGAAAGCACTGGGATGTTACTGTAATTCCAGCCAATCTATATATGCAAACGATTGAAAAGTATGACACATATATGCTTAAAAATGGATTTGTAGGAGCTTTCTTGCTAGGATTTGCCCTTCACGATGATTGGGTGAAACAGTTGAATACGACTACTGTTCCTACCGTCTTGTTTGACAACTATATTATTGGCAATAATCATGTTGGTTATGTTGGTACTGATAGTTTTGAAGGTATTGATATGGCCATACAACATCTTGCCGGCCTTGGACATAAAAGAATTGCTTTCTTAAATGGAACCAAGAACTCTATGGTTTCTGAGCAACGTTATGTGGCATTTGTTCAAAGTATGAAAGAATATAATCTTGAACCAGATGAAGACCTAATAGAATACGGATATTATGTTCCGGATTGTGCCAAATATCATGTTCCTGCTTTTTTAGAGCACAATGCTACAGCTATTGTTTGTGCCAGTGATCTTATTGCATTTGGTGTAATTACCGAGCTAAATCGATATGGATTAAGAGTTCCAGAGGATATAAGCGTAATTGGTTATGATGATCTACCAATTGCAAGTCAACTGGTGCCACCACTGACTACTATTAGGCAAGATAGAACAGATCTAGGAAAAAGCGCGAGTCTTCTATTAGATGGTTTAATTAATAATGTTACCATTAGCAAGTTGCTTTTAAGAGCTAAATTTATTAAAAGAGCTTCTACTGGTCCATGTAATCCCAATCCTAGAAAACCACTCCTTTAAATTAAAAGTATTTCTGCCAGCAGGCTAACTTGCTGGCAGTTTTTTTAGGATATTACTATTCATAAAAGGGCCCAGTTTCCTTTATTTCGGAACTGCGCCCTTTTTGATTTATGCTTTAAATCCTCTTGAATGTTCTTTGGGATCTATATATGTTTCATTTAAGCTACCCTTTCCATAAGTAAGTCCAGCATATAATTGCTGAGTATTCTCCATTAATGGAGGGGAATTATCTTCCTTAGCGACCCCTTCAAATCCAATATAAAGTGTATTCATGACATTCATGGCGCTATCTAATGGAGATACGTCTTTCTTAACCATTGCACTAATAATTCTTTTATTCACATACAGATACAACTGTAATAGATCATAAGCAATGGAATAACTAAAGTTCAAACAACTTATTAACTCATTCATAAACTTCTGTGAATGTTTTAAGTTGGCTAAAAATCCTTCTATATCATCCTTTTGAAATGATTCTTTGGAACTCTCTATATCTGACAATACTATCTCATATAGTATTAGTGTTAATTCACTTCGATTGGCTTGTGTCACTCGAGTAGCAAAGGCTTGTACCTGATTCTGGTCCATATATTATTATCCTTCCTAGAATTTATCCTTGAAGTAATGTTAATACGTTTTGTGGTCTTTCATTGGCTTGAGCCAGCATGGATGTACCAGCTTGAGTCAATACATTCTTCTGTGTATAAGTAGCCATCTCTTCAGCCATATCCACATCTTCGATTCTAGATAATGCTTCTGTAATATTCTCAGCAGATACATCAAGATTAGCTATAGAATGTTCCAATCTATTTTGATATGCACCAAGCTTTGCACGAATTCCTGAGACCATATTAATCGCTTCAGATAATGCTGCAATGGCTTTTTGTGAGCCTTCTTCTGTTCCTAGGTTAATATTCTCAATTCCTAAGGTCTTAGGTGTTACTTTAGGAATTCTAACTTCCATAATTTGGCCTTCATTGGCTCCAATCTGAAGCGCCATAGGGCCTGCATCTAATACAGTTATTACTGGATCAACTGTCGTTCCACCTGATGGTGTTGCACCTGGAGTTACAGTAACAGTATCAGTAAATGTTGTACCAACTGCATAAGTTACCGCTTCAAACTTCATCTCAAATCCACCTCTATCAGTTATAGTAATTACATTACCATTAGCTGATACAGTTGCTGTTGTAGTAAATCCACTGTCCCCAGCTGGAATCTCGGCTTTAGCATCCAAACCTGTAGCTGCAATCTTCCCTGATCCAAGACCTAGTCTTGCCGCTAATGCGCTATTTCCA
>CAZAKD010000004.1:0-21753 GCA_964485435.1 uncultured Lachnospiraceae bacterium | reverse complement strand
GATGAATTTATTAAGCTCAAGGTATCTGATGAATTTAAGGAGATGTTTTTTGTTGTAATACAACTAGGAGCAATCATGGCCGTAGTTGTTTTATATTGGAACAAGATTTTCCCATTTAATTTTAATAAGAAGGGTACTAAGAAATTGCCTTTTATAAATAGTGATATTATGAGTTTATGGTTTAAAGTATTGGTGGCTACCATACCTGCAGGAGTGGTGGGAGTGCTTTTTGAAGATAAAATAGATGAATTGTTTTATAATTACCAAGTAGTTTCCATAACGTTGATCGTATATGGGATATTATTCATAATCATCGAGGGAAAAAAGAAAGATACTTCATTTACAATTCTAGATATGAATCAACTGAGTTATAAAACAGCTTTATATATAGGGATTTTTCAATTGTTGTCATTGATACCAGGCACATCTCGTTCGGGTGCAACAATAATAGGAGGAATGTTGCTTGGAACATCTCGAATATTAGCGGCAGAGTTTACTTTTTACCTAGCAATACCAGTTATGTTTGGAGCAAGCTTTATAAAACTAATAAAGTTTGGTCAAGATTTTACGAATACTGAAATCGGAATTCTTATATTTGGTATGACAACTGCATTTTTAGTTTCTATATTAGCGATTAAATTCCTAATGGGTTATATTAAGAATCATAGTTTTAAAGTGTTTGGATATTACAGAATCATATTAGGAATCATTGTAATTTTATACTTTTTTATGTTTTAATTCAAATTTATATTAAATGTTTATGTATAATATGTATAAAAACCAGAGAATTATTTCCATATCATTATCTTTATCATAGATAGAATTGAAATTATGATTTTTCTATGCTAAAATTAGTTATATTTGAGTGTCAACATAAGATATGAGGGAGGAACGACATGAAACTAAAGACAAGATTAGTATCATCTTTTGCAGCAATACTGCTTATATTTTCAATCGTTGTAATATTTGTGGTTACATATAAGACGAGGGCAACATTAGATCATTCTTTAGCAGACAGTACAGAATCAGGAGCAAAACTTGCATATAGTTTATTAAGTGCTAAATATCCTGGAGATTGGGAAATAAGTAAAGACGGGACGTTAACGAAAGGTGGTTATTACTTTAATGAAAGATATGATTTTGTAGACGAAGAAAGAGACAATGGTTATTATATCTCACTTTATGCCGGAACAAAAAATATATCTACCAATGTATTTGATAATGGACAAAGAATCGTTGGTGAGGAATTGCCAGATTATATTATAGAAGAAGTGATAGAACAAAAACAAGTATATATTGGAGAAGTAATGTTAGAAGGCTCCCATACTTATGGTTATTACCAACCTCTTCGTAATAAAGAGAGTGAAGTTATTGGGGTTTATTTTTCTGCGAAACACCCAGGTACTGTGAGTCAAGATACGCAAAATATAATTGGAACTGTAACTTTAGTAATGGCTATTGGAACTTTACTATCTTTATTAGCAAGTTATATAATCGGTTCTAATATTACCAAGCCAATTAAGGTAATTAGTGGGTTTTTGGATACCATAGCAAAAAATGACTTTACTGGTATGCTTCCTGAAAAATTATTGAAGAATAAAAATGAAATTGGGACTATGGCAAATGCAGCGGTATCAATGCAAAACTCAGTAATACAAGTTTTAAAAGGAATTATTGAAGAGACATCATCTATTAATAAAAACCTTTTTACTTCTACAAAGGAATTAACTGAATTAAACAATAAAATTGAAGATATTTCAGCTACTACTCAAGAAATATCAGCTAGTATGGAAGAAACAGTAGCTTCAATTGAGCAAGTAAATGTTTCGAGTGATGCTGCCAAATATTCTATACAAGGAATTGCTCATAAAGCTGCGGAAGGTGAAGAATCTGCAATTGAAATTAGTAATAGAGCTAAAGAATTAAAAGAAAGTGCAAGAAACTCACAGATTGAGACAATGAATGTATTAGTAGAGAATAAAAAGGTAATGGAAGCAGCGATTGCTAAATCAAAAACAGTGTCACAGATAGACATGTTATCCAATGCCATCCTTGAAATTGCCAGTGAAACAAGCTTGCTTTCTTTAAATGCAAGTATTGAAGCGGCAAGAGCAGGTGAAGCAGGAAAAGGATTCGCAGTTGTTGCTGATGAGATAAGAAAGCTAGCAGATGCTTCAGAAACAGCAGTTAGCGAGATTCAATCTGTTACTGAAGGAGTAATTCTATCGGTAAATAATCTTGTAGATGGTTCTACTAGTCTACTAGACTTTATTGATACTAATATTATGAGGGATTATAAAAACTTAGCAAATACGGGAAGACTCTATGAAGAAGATGCCATATTTGTTGAGAATATGGTAAGTACATTGAAAGAATTGGCGCAGAATACGCTAGCGTCTATTGAAGAAATGACTAATTCCATTGATACAATTGCTATTGGCGCAAATGAAAATATGTTAGGAGTTAACAATATTACTCAAAACACTATGGAGGTTGTAGAAAAGTCTGTAGAGGTGGCGAAGCTTTCTGATAATACCAAAGACAGTGCTGACAATCTACAAGAGATTACGGAACAATTTCAATTCTAGAAAGGGCCTAATTCAATATGAAGGGAATCTTTGGAATATTAATAGCCATGTTAATAACGGTAGGGGTTATGGTTGGAAGTATATTTACGCAGAATGATCAAGTAGAGATAGAAAAAGGACCAATCAATACTCCTGAGTATCATGTGCAGATAATTATCCAGAATACAGATGAACATTTTTGGACTCAATTTAAAGCGGGAGCCATTGCTGCGTCAAAGGATCTAGAAGTGTTTTCTGAATTTGTTACGATTCCACCAAGGAATGTAAAAGCATTAACAGAGACCATTGAGCAGGCAATATATTCCCAGGTAGACGCAATTGCATTTCAACCAGTGGATTATGCTGAAACAGAAGTAGCCACATTAAAGGCTTTAGAGGAAGGCCTGGCAGTGGTGAATTATGAGAATGATAAGTATCTTATACCAGAGGTCTCTTCTGTTGGATCTAATAGTTATGATATAGGTTATACGGCAGGTAGCATGATTGTGCCTGCCGTTGGTACAGGGAACCCGGCAAATATAGCTGTAATCTTGGATGAAGGAAGCAGTCAAGGCGATTCTCAATATAAGAATATGAAGGTGCAAGGTATATTAGACGCAAATTCAATGTATGGAAAAGTTAATCTTATAGAGGTCTACACCCTTGATCCAGGGATGTTCGAAGCAGAAAGATTGATAAACACTATTATTTCAAAAGAAGATGATATTAATGTAATTATATGTGTTGATGAGAAAAGTACACCAGCGGTGGCTCAAGTTCTGGTAGATAGAAATAAGGTTGGAGATATTGAAGTGATAGGTTATGGCACCATGTCTCAAACTCTAGATTATATAAAAAGAGGGGTAATCTACGGTACAGTTAGCCCTAAAGCTTACGAGATAGGGTATCAAACGGTTGTCCAGATGTGTAATAACCTTAGGGGAGAGTCAATTAGTGATTCAAGTTATATAGAGCAATTTATAATTGATAAAGGAAATGTAGAAGAATATATCATGGAGAATGAGAATGATGAATAAAAGGACGAATGGAAGGGGACTTAAGTATAGCACTAAATTAATTACCTTCTTTATTCTTGCCATAAGTATCTCAACTTTAACAGGTGTATATACTTACATGTCGTCTCAGATACTTATGAAAAGTACAGTAAAGGTACTAACAGAAACGCAAGAGATAACGATTGTATATAAAGAGATTGAATCAATTCAGAATAATTTAGAAGTATTTTTGTCTACCAACAGTACAGATAGCCTTTTACAATTTTATGATCATAGCAATTCTATATCTTCTAATATTACAAATCTTAAGAAGAGCGAATCCTATACTACCAGAGGGATTAAGATTAAGAATGTGGCGAATATGATAGAACATTACTTAATTACCTTAGATAAGACGGTTACTGCAAAGCGTAATCGAGACCTTGAAGCTTATATATCAGGATATCAAGATGCCATAACAGAATATAATTATATTGGCTCTTATATTGAAGAAATGATGAGCAATGACTTAAGTGAGAGTGCAGAAAAATACATTATTATTCAAGAAAAGATTAAGCAGGTATCCCGATTTAATAATATTCTATTGGCTGTAGTGGTTGTGATGATAATTGTAATTATCATAATATTTAGTATAGAGATTACAAAACCATTAGCTAAGTTATCTATATATGCGAAAGAGATCTCAGATGGTAATTTTGACGTGGATGTCAAAGCGGGTGGAACTACCGGAGAGATTAATGTATTATATCAGGCCTTTCATATAATGACAATTAATATTAGAAAGCATGTATATGAATTGCAAGAAAAGCAAAGGCTTGAGAATACACTTCATGAAGAGAAGGTTAATAATCTTAGAATGAAGAGCGCTTTAAGGGAAGCAGAACTTTTGGCTCTTCAATCTCAAGTTAATCCTCATTTTATCTATAACACCATTAATATTGGAGCAAAGATTGCAATGCTACAAGGTGATAACATAACATGTGAATACCTTGAAAATGCAGCAGACATCTTTCGTTATAATCTAAAAGGGTTAGAGAATCAAACTAATCTAAAGGCTGAGATTGACAATGCTGTTTCGTATATCTATCTACTTAAGACGCGATTCGGTGATGTAATAGAATTTCAATTAGATGCAGAGATGGACCAAGCTATTCAAGAATTTCAACTACCAAGAATGACATTACAGCCATTGATCGAAAATGCATATATTCATGGTATTGGTGAATTAGAAGAGGGAGGCATTATTGGTATTAAAATAAAAGAGAAAAAAGATTATCTTGAGATTGTAGTATGGGATACGGGAAAAGGTATGACACAAGAGCAGATAAGAAGAATCTTAAGAAATAAAAGCTCTGTAAAATCCAATAAGAAGGATAAAGGTCATACTACTGGAATCGGTGTAGATAATGTGCTAAAAAGGCTTCGTTTATATTATAGAAAATATAATATTATGGATATTGAATGTAATAGCGGAAAAACAGAATTCATATTAAAGTTACCATTAACGAATAAAGGTAGTGATAAGAATGTATAAAATAATAATTGTAGATGATGAACCAATTGCAGTACAGTCAATGGAGTATATGCTTAAAAAGAATTTTAATAATATTCGCATTGTGGGTGCAGCTAGATCTGGAAAAGATGCAATAGAAAAGGCATATGAAACTTACCCAGACATTATCCTGATGGACATAAATATGCCTGGAATTAATGGTATTAATGCTATGAAACAGATTCGAGAAAAGAATAAAAACGTGAAATTTATAGTTGTTTCCGCTTTTGACTATTTTGATTATGCTGTTGAAGCTGTAGCTTTAGGTGTCGTAGAATATCTATTAAAACCAGTGAAAGAAGCAAAACTAGTTGAAACAATTCAGAACGTATTACAAGATATTGAACATGAAAGAAAAACTATGCGTCAAGTATTAGAGCATAAAGAAAGATTTGAGATGGTAACGCCTATTCTTGAAACAGGATTTATTAATTCTTTATGTATGTTTAATGAAAATGAAGAAGAGTTACATAATTATTGTAATTTATTTAATTTTTCCATTGAAAGTGGATATGTAATGATTATTGAATTTGGACAGAAGGCCAAAGGGGAGATTACGAATAAGATCGGTGCTGGAGTACAAGGTCAGAAGATGTATGATGAGTACAAAGCAATTATAAAGTCAAACTGTAAATGTATTGTTGGTCCAGTTATGCTCAATAGAATTATTGTATATGTTATTGAAGAAGAGAAGTTGGATGAATATGTACAAAAGTCAGATGCTATCAACTTGGCACAAGGAATATATAATAGAATTAAAAATATTTATCCTGATGTTTATGTGGGGTTAGGGTATTTTCATACAAGCATATTAGAAGCGAGAAAGTCATATCATGAGGCGCTACAATGCCTGCAAACCCTCTCGATAACAGAAGATGAATGCCAGATACTTCATGTAGATGATATAGTGGATAAGATAGAAGAGAATGAACTAGATTACGAAAGTATGTTTGAAAAAGGAATCTATTCAATTATAACCAAGGTCGATATATCAGAGATTCAGATGGCTTTTGATAATATTTTCACTCGTATGGTTCAAGATGAAAGAATAGATTTTAAAGCACTTAAAAATAGATGTGTAAATTTAATCGTTGGATTTGCAAAGCGCTGGGAGAATGCTGTTGGTAATTACGGGAATGTTTTGGCGCAGATTTTACAAACAGATAACCCGAATGAGATACATAATATATGTAGAAACTTTATAGGAGAAGCAACAAGACAAATATCTTCTGCCAGACAGAAAAAGATATCAAGTACCATTGAAAAAGCGGACTTATATATGGAGGAGAATTATAGTAAGGACATCTCGCTAGAAGATATTGCGAAAGAAGTAAATTTAAGCTCATATTATTTCAGTAGATTTTATAAGAGTGAAACTGGAATAAACTTCAGTGATAAATTAATTAGTATAAGAATTGATAAGGCAAAAAGACTCTTAAAAGAATCCGAAGTATCTGTAAAAGAAGTTTCATTTATGGTTGGATACTCAGATCCTAATTATTTTTCTAAACTATTTAAGAAAGTTACAGGTTGTACTGCTAGTGAATATAAAAAACTTAGTGGAATGTAAGGAGGATTAGAAGTGGGGGAAAAATGGAGAGAGAAGTATCTCTATAAGATACCGTTAGTGTCACTCTGTCTAGTTATACTACTCTCTGGTTGTAATAAAAGGCAACCTGAGGGACTCAAGGAACCTATTGAAAACAAAATGTTAGTTGGATTTTCAATGGCGACTTTGAAAGAAGACAGATGGCTTCGGGATAGAGATGTCTTTATTGCAAAAGCGAAACAAGAGGGGATTAATGTTATTGTCAAGAATGCAAATAATGATTCTAATATTCAACTTGAACAAGTAAATGAAATGATTAGTCAGGGAATTGATGTCCTTGTTATTGTTCCGAATGATAGTGAAGCAGTAAAAGAATGTGTAAAAGTAGCTAAGAACAAAGAAATACCAGTCATATCATATGATCGGCTTGCAAGAAATAGTAATGTGGATGCATATATATCCTTTGATAACATTAAAGTAGGAGAACTTCAAGGGGATTATCTTTCAGAACATGCGCCGGAGGGGGGGTATATCATCTTAAATGGAGCTCAAGATGATTATAATAGCGAGATGTTTCATGAAGGATATATGGGAAGACTTCAACCATTAATTGATGAAGGAAGAATTCATGTTCTAGATGAGATATGGGTAGAGAATTGGAGAAGAGAAACTGCCTTTGAATTTGTATCCAAAGTTTTAAGAGAGTCGTCTCAAGATATTAAGGCTGTCCTAGCTGCAAATGATTCTTTGGCACTTGGAGCAATTGATGCATTATCTGAATCCCAGCTTACTAAATCAGTGGTCGTAGTGGGACATGATGCCGATCTGATTGCATGTCAACGAATTGTAAAAGGCACTCAGCACTTAACTATCTATAAGCCAATTACAAAGCTAATAGATAAAACGGTGGAAGTGTGTCAACAATTAGTAAGTGGGGAAGAGATATATAATTCTGAGACTATCTTTGATGGAACCTACACAGTGCCTTACATTAAGATAGATGTGGTTCCGGTTACAAAAGATAATATAGATGAAACTGTTATTAAAGATGGCTTTCACCTAAAAGAAGACATATACCAAACAACAGAAAAAAAATAGTATGTAAGAGCTACAATGACTACAAGTGTGGAAGAGGTTTATTTTGTCGCAACACTTTACCATAGGAATATCAAAAGGTAAAGATGACAAGATAATTATACTCCAAAGCAACTAAGTTTATTGTAGCTTTTGTTATTTTGGGCTATTATTAACACATCACATAAGTGATAGAAACTATTTAATATCTCAAAAAAGAGAAGGGTGGAGAAAGAATGAAAAAATTATTAGCACTTGTATTGACTCTAACTATGGCATTTTCACTTGTTGCATGTGGTGGAGACAAAACAACAACTGGTGGAGATACTCCAGACACAAAAACTGTAGATGAAGGCAAAGTTGAAGACAAAAAATCTGGTACTGATATTGGTATCGTACTTCCTACAAAAGATGAACCAAGATGGGTTCAAGATGAAACTAGATTTACAGAAGCATTAGCAAGTACAGAATATTCTGTAGAAGTTTTATTTAGCCAAGGTTCTTCAGCGAAAGAAAAAGAAAACGTTGAAGCACTTTTAGCAAAAGGAATCAAAGTATTAGTTATCTGTCCACAAGATGGTGCAGCAGCAGCGGCAGCAGCAGAAGCAGCTAAAAAAGAAGGCGTTACAGTGATCTCTTATGATAGATTAATCACAGATACTGACGCAGTTGATTATTATGTAACATTTGATAGTAAATCAGTAGGTGCAGCTCAAGGACAATATCTTATCGATAAAGCAACTGGAACTGATAACCCATTATACTTATATGCAGGTGCAGCTTCAGATAACAATGCATTCTTATTCTTCGAAGGTGCTTGGTCAGTATTACAACCAAAAATCGCTGATGGAACTTTCGTAATTAAGAACTCTGCAGAAGCATTAGCATTAGCAGATAAAGCTGAACTTTCTCGTGATGAAATGAGTAAGATCATCAACCAAGTAACTACTAACTGGGATTTCAATGAAGCTAAGAACAAAGCAGAAGCTCATTTAACTTCAGCAGCAGCTGCAGATAAAGGTGATGTATATGTATTAGCTCCTAACGATGGAACAGCTCGTTCAATCGCTGACGTATTCGCAGCAGATGGTGATGTTACAAGTTATGTAGTAACTGGACAGGATGCAGAAGTTGCTTCTATCCAATACATCATTGATGGAAAACAATCTATGACAGTATTTAAAGACGTTCGTACTCTAGTTAGTGATGCTATTGATATGGCAGTTACAGTTCTTAAGGGTGAAACTCCTGAAACTACTGGATCATACAATAATAATAAAGTTGACGTTGTTGCTAAACAAACAGAAGTTGTTGTTGTTGATCAAGCTAACGTAAAAGCAGCATTAGTTGATTCTGGATACTATGCAGCAAGTGAATTCACAGGTTTAGAATAATCTATATATAAATATAGACAACTAGTTACAGGTATAGAGTAAACTGTTAAACTGGTAGATGGGCAAGAAAAATGAGCTAATCCCTAGAACCATTTAACTTGCAAGTCTACCAGTTTATTTAAAGGAGGATATGTATATGAGTGAGTATATACTTGAAATGCAAAATATAACAAAAACATTTCCAGGTGTAAAAGCTCTTAGTGACGTTAATTTCAAGGTGAAGACAGGTGAAATACATTGTCTTGTTGGAGAAAATGGAGCAGGTAAATCTACATTAATGAAAGTGCTTTCTGGTGTATACCCATATGGTAGCTATGAAGGAAATATCATATTAAACGGAGTTGAACAAACATATAAAGGTATTGCTGATAGTGAAGCGGCGGGAGTTGCAATAATTTATCAGGAACTTGCGTTATTTCCTGAATTAAGCGTATACGAAAATATCTATTTTGGTCATGAGATTTTAAAAGGTTATACAGTTGACTGGAACGAAACAATTGTAAAAGCAAAAGAAATGTTAGAACAAGTTAAGCTAGATGTAAATCCAGCTACAAAGATTAAAGATCTGAGTGTAGGTAAACAACAACTTGTAGAGATTGCAAAAGCATTAAGTAAAAATGTTAAGTTATTAATTTTAGATGAGCCAACAGCGGCGTTGAATGAAGATGATAGTGAGAATCTACTAGAATTATTAAGAGAACTTCAGAAACAAGGGGTTACGTCTATTATGATTTCTCATAAGTTAAAAGAGATTGTATCTATTGCAGATACGATTACAGTATTAAGAGATGGACAGACAGTTTGTTCCATGGATGCGAAAGCAACAGAAATAACAGAACAAGATATTATTAAAAACATGGTAGGAAGAGAAATTAGTAACATATACCCAGTTAGAGAAAAAGGGAAAATTGGTGATGTATGTTTTGAAACTAAGGGTCTAACTGCGTATGATCCAACTTTAGGTAGAGAAATCTTACATAATGTTAATATTAATGTTCGTAAAGGTGAAATAGTTGGAATTGCAGGTTTGATGGGAGCAGGAAGAACAGAGTTAGCTCTAAGTATCTTCGGTAATCCTAAAGGATATAAAATTGAAGGTGAACTTGCGATTGATGGGGAAAACAAGATGTTCCGAAGTCCAAAAGAAGCAATAGAGGCAGGGATTGCCTATGTAACTGAGGATAGAAAAGGGAACGGATTAATACTAATAGATGATATAAAACACAATATTACATTGGCTAATATTAAATCGTTGGCAAAAAATGGTGTGATTAATGAAAATGAAGAAGTTAATGTTGCAAATGATTATCTTGAATCCATTAATATTAAGGCACCATCCATAGAACAAAAGGTTGGAAATCTAAGTGGTGGTAACCAACAAAAGGTATCTATATCAAAATGGATGTTTGCGAATCCTAATCTGCTAATTCTTGATGAACCGACACGTGGTATTGATGTTGGAGCGAAATTCGAGATATATACGCTTATGAATAAACTAGTAGAGCAAGGAATGAGTATTATTATGATATCTTCTGAGCTTCTAGAAGTCTTAGGCATGAGTGATAGAGTATATGTTATGTCCAACGGAAAGATTACAGGTGAAGTTTCAGCTGAAGAAGCAACTGAACAAAGTATTATGGCTATGGCCACAACAATTTAGGAGGGATTCACATGAGTACAGCACAACAAAGTGTAGATAATAAAAAAGGATTAGGAAAAGAAATAATTGCATTGTTTAAAGGAAATGTTCGTGAATATGCAATGTATATTGTATTGGCGGCTATCATAGCAATATTCTCATTTATGACAGATGGGCTATTTATCTCTTCAAGAAACATAAGTAACTTAATTAATCAAACTGGATACGTAGCTGTTCTAGCAGTTGGTATGACATTAATTTTAATTATTAAACAAATCGATCTTTCAGTAGGATTTGTATGTGGTTTCCTTGGAGCAATTGCAGCAATTCTTATGACTAAAGCAGGCGTATCAGAATGGGTTACGATTCCAATTACTCTAGCATTTGGTGTTTTAATAGGATTAATCTATGGATTTTTAGTTGCTAAGGTGGGAGTTCCAGCATTCGTAGCAACTCTTGCAGGTCAGTTGGTATTCCGTGGGCTATTATTACTGGTAACAGAGAGCTCAGGAACAATTATTATTCCAAATGCAGGTTTCAATGCAATTGGTAATGGATTTATCCCTGACATAGTTAGTGGATCACCTGTGAATGTACTAACACTTATTATTGGTGGTGTGGGAATTTGCTTCTTCATATATTCACAGTTTAAATCTAGAATGAATCTTAAGAAATATAAATTTGAAGTAATTTCAGAACCAATCTTTATTGCAAAGCTTATATTTATCTCAGTAATTATTGCTGCTATTGTTTGGACACTTGCTAATTATAATGGATTATCCTGGACAGTAGTAATCGTAGCAGTTGTTGTGCTAGTTTATAACTTTATCATGAATAAAACAACTTTTGGTAGATATGTATATGGAATCGGTGGTAACGCAGAAGCAGCAGAATTATCTGGTGTAAATGTTGTAAAGGTTACAAGTATAGTATTTGCTTCTATGGGAATGCTAGCAGCTCTTGCAGGTATTCTATTCACATCTAGATTACAATCTGCTACAACAGTAGCAGGTAACGGATTTGAGTTAGATGCAATTGCATCTTCTTACATCGGTGGTGTATCTGCAAGCGGTGGTGTTGGTAAAGTTACTGGTTCTATAATCGGTGCATTAGTAATGTCATCATTATCAAGTGGCATGAACTTATTAGGTGTAGGTATATCTTATCAGTACATAATTAGAGGAACAATCCTTGTATTGGCAGTTGTGTTTGATATTTTAACACGTAAAGCTAATAAATAATTATTACTGGTATAAATAATACAAACAGGGGAGTATTATAGTATACATAGTTCTGAAAGAGAAAGACAGTAAAACATTCTTAACATGTTTTACTGTCTTTCTCTTTCAGATTTTTTAATTATATGATATTATTGACTAAGTGACGACGCATGCAAAAACTCCTTTTCAGTAGCATTGACTCGGTCGTCTTTCCTGTTTACTGAGGAGTGTGTGATTATTTGTTTGTGAAGTTTTGGTAAATAGAGAAGTTAGACATTGATACATTAAATAATAAGATAATAATTTAGAAAGTGACGTATAATGGGTCGCTTGGAGGTATATATGTATATTATAGTAGGTCTTGGTAATCCAACAAGAGAATATGCTGCAACAAGACATAACATTGGATATGATGTAGTAACAAGAATTTCAGATGATTACAGCATATCGTTGGATATGAAAAAACATAAATCACTATGTGGTAGAGGAATAATTGAGGGGGAGAAAGTTGTACTTGTACAACCTCTTACTTATATGAATCTAAGTGGAGAAGCTGTTAGAGAGTTAAAAGATTTTTATAAAGTTACAAATGATAAAATTATTATAATATATGATGACGTGAGTCTTGATGTGGGTCAATTGAGAATTCGTACAAAAGGAAGTGCTGGTGGGCATAATGGTATTAAGAGTATTATATCCCACTTAGGTACAGATGAATTTGCGAGAATAAAGGTAGGAGTAGGAGATAAGCCGAAAGGATGGGATTTGGCTGATTATGTGTTGGGACGATTCTCTAAAGAAGAAGAGGAATCTATTCGGGATGTACTTCTGCGTGCATCAAAAGCTTGCGCTTGCATCATAGCAGAGGATGTTGAAACAGCAATGAATCAATATAATAAAAAAGCGTGAAGTATGAAAAGGAGTATCACCAGTGAGGACATTTTTTGAACCTTTACAGGAACTAAAAGAATTTCATGATATAAAAGAGAATCTTGTGCTTAAGAATACACCCATACATGTAACGGGATGCATTGATTCTCAAAAATGCCACCTTATGAGTGGTATTGGAATTGATTATAAATATAAGATTATTATTACCCATAATGATATTAAGGCAAAAGAAATCTATGAGGATTATAAACTTTATGACAAAGGTGTCTTTCTCTATCCTGCCAAAGATATCATCTTTTATAGTGCAGATATTCATAGTAATGCCATTACTAAAGATAGGCTTACGATTATTAAGAGATTATTGAATAACGAGCCAACCACTATAGTTACAACATTAGATGGTGGAATTGATCGTATTCTCCCTCTGAATATTATTAAATCTCGAATTATTACTATTGAAGAAGGCGGAATACTTGATTTAGATAAATTAAAAGCTGAACTAGTTCATTTGGGCTATGAGAGAGAAGGTCAAGTGGAGGGACCGGGTCAATTTGCTATCCGAGGAGGAATTATAGATATATATCCTCTAACAGAGGACTGCCCATACCGTATAGAATTATGGGATGATGAAATAGATACAATTCGTTCTTTTGATTTAGAAAGTCAACGTTCTATTGAGAATATAACCTCATTAGAGATATATCCAGCTACAGAGACTGTTTTAGATGATATTGTTCTTATGAATGGATTGAAGAAGATTAAGTATGAAATGGAAGAACAGGTCAAAGCATTACGTAATCAAAAGTTAACAGAGGAAGCTCATAGATTAAAAGGAATTATAGAAGAATTTCAAGATAATATATCTTCATATGGAGGTATGATTGGTATAGAGAGTTATATCAATTATTTCTATCAAAATACAGTATCGTTCTTTGATTACTTCTCTAATGAAGATACTTGTTTCTATCTAGATGAACCAGCACGAGTAATTGAACGTGGAAAAGCAATTGAGATAGAATTTCGAGAAAGTATGATTGGTAGAATAGAAAAGGGATATATCTTGCCGGGTCAATCAGAAGCAATCTATTCCTGTCAAGAAATTATTGCAAAGCTTAACATAAAAAACACTCTTCTTTTGAGTACAATGGAATATAAAGTAGCTGAAATTTTAGAAAAAGTCAAATTTACAGTAACTACAAAATCAGTGAATCCTTATAATAACCACTTTGATGTCCTTGTAAAAGACTTAACAAGGTGGAAAGATCAAGGGTATAGGGTAATATTATTATCTAGTTCAAGAACAAGAGCAAAAAGACTAAGTGAAGACCTGAGAGAATATGAGTTAAATACTTTTTATGGTGAGGATCTGGATAGAATCCTTCAGCCTGGTGAGATTATTGTTGTAAACGGAAATCTCCGTAAAGGGTTTGAATATCCCTTGATTAAATTAGTAATTATATCTGAAAGTGATATATTTGGAAGGGAAAAAAGAAAGAAAAAGAAAAGAAAAACCTACGAAGGTAATAAAATACAAAGTTTTAATGATCTTAGTGTTGGCGATTATGTAGTTCATGAAAATCATGGGCTTGGGATCTACAAAGGTATAGAAAAGATTGAAGTTGATAAGGTTGCAAAAGACTACATTAAAATTGAGTATGCTGCAGGAGGAGCCTTATATATTCTTGCGACAGGACTTGATGTGATACAAAAGTATGCAAGTGCAGATTCAAAGAAACCAAAGTTGAATAAACTCAATTCTATAGAGTGGAAGAATACAAAGAAAAGAGTAAAAGGTGCTGTTAAAGAAGTTGCGAAAGAACTAGTAGAATTATATGCAATTCGACAAGCAAAAGAAGGATATCAATATTCAGAAGACACTGTTTGGCAAAGAGAATTTGAAGAAATGTTTCCATATGAAGAAACTGATGACCAACTTCTAGCGATTGAATCTACTAAGAAGGATATGGAAAGTAAGAGAATCATGGACAGACTAATCTGCGGTGATGTTGGTTATGGCAAGACAGAGATTGCAATACGTGCTGCATTTAAAGCTGTGTCCGATGGAAAACAAGTTGTTATTTTGGTGCCAACAACAATACTTGCACAGCAACATTACAATACTTTTGTACAAAGGATGATGGATTTCCCAATTAGCATTGATATGCTATCCAGATTTAAAACTCCTACGGAGCAAAAGAAAGCCTTAGAAAGGCTTAAAAAGGGAAGTCTAGATATAATTGTTGGTACCCATAGAATTCTATCAAAGGATGTTGCATTTAAGAACTTGGGACTCCTCATTATTGATGAGGAACAACGTTTTGGAGTAACTCATAAGGAAAAGATGAAACAATTAAAAGGGGATGTAGATGTATTAACACTTTCAGCCACGCCAATCCCTAGAACCCTACACATGAGTCTGATTGGAATTCGTGATATGAGTGTACTTGAAGAACCACCTGTAGATAGAATGCCTATACAAACTTATGTATTAGAATATAATGAAGAGATTATTAAAGAGGCACTGAATCGAGAGATAACACGTAATGGTCAGGTGTATTATGTATATAACAGGGTAAATAACATTGATGAAGTTGCCAACATGATATCAAAGCTGGTCCCTGAAGCCAATGTGGCATATGCCCATGGACAAATGAATGAGAGGGAACTCGAAAAGATTATGTATGATTTCATTAATGGCGAGATTGATGTATTAGTATCTACGACTATTATTGAGACAGGATTAGATATATCTAATGTAAATACAATGATTATTCATGATGCAGATAAATTAGGCTTATCCCAGCTTTATCAATTAAGAGGACGTGTAGGAAGATCTAATCGAACGGCCTATGCATTCTTAATGTATAAACGGGATAAGATGCTAAAAGAAATTGCAGAAAAAAGACTCCAAGCAATAAAAGAGTTCACAGACCTAGGAAGTGGATTCAAGATAGCCATGAGAGACCTGGAGATTCGTGGAGCAGGCAATATACTTGGTGCACAGCAACATGGGCATATGGAGGCTGTTGGATATGACTTGTACTGTAAGATGTTAAATGAAGCTGTAAAAAGCTTAAAAGGTGAAAGTGTATATGAAGAAACCTTTGATACAATGGTAGACATTGACATCGACGCATATATTCCATCTACCTATATTAAAAGTGAAGCAATTAAATTGGATACTTATAAGAGGATCGCTGAGATAGGAAGTGAGGAAGAGTTCCTTGATATGCAAGAGGAACTAATAGATCGCTTTGGAGAATTGCCTGCATGTGTTAATAATCTATTGAATATTGCTTATATTAAATCATTAGCACATAATGCTTTTATTACTCAGGTGGTTCATAAAGAAGATGAGGTTAAGTTAGTGATGTATAATAAGGCGCATGTTTATGTTGAAAAGATACCAGTACTTGTAGCTCAATACAAAAATGCCTTAAAATTTAGGCCAGAAGCAAATCCGTATTTTATATATCAGTTAAAAGAGAAAAACAAAAAAGGGAAAAAAGACATTTATCATCTACTGTTGACTTTAAGGAATCTGATAAATGATATAAAAGTATTGATTGAATAAATACTTTAACCTATAATGAATAGAAGTACTAACAAATGAGGGAGCTAGTAATAACATAGGATAATTGATGGAGGATAATATGGAGATACGAAAAGGGCTTTTTCTAGGCCTTGCATTATTAATGATAGGAACTCTAACAACTGGGTGTAAGAAGACGCCAGATGAGGTAGTTATAGACAATCCAACAACTCAAGCAGAGGAAGTGAATCTAGAAGAATCCTATGCAATGGAGGTTGGACAAACAAAAGTATATTATAACGAGATTATGGTCTATGTATTATTGCTCAAACAAGAGTACGAACCAAGCCTTGGAAGTGAGGTATGGGATTTTACAACTTCGGAGAATGAAAATTTTGCTGAGATGGCAAAAGAAGATATCATTGATCAAATTACTGAGTTAAAAATAATTACAAATGAAGCTAAAAACCTTGGGATAGAATTAGATGAAGATGAAAAAGAGATTGCTTTAACGGCGGCAAATACACATTATGATGCGATGTCTCAAAAAGCTAAAAAGGATTATGGAATAACACTTGGAACTTTAATTCAAGTGTATGAAGATAATCTACTGGCGACAAAGGTGTTTGAAAGTGTTACTGTGGATATTGATACTGAAGTATCTGATGAAGAAGCAAAACAGATTAAGGTATGGCAGATAAAAGTAAATACAACAAAAGTTACTAAAGATGGAACAGTTACTCCTTATACAACAAAAGAAAAGGATTCTGCTTTAAAGAAGGCAAGAAAACTCTTGAAATCTGCTAAGAAGACAGAGGATTTTTATCAATTGGCAAAGGAAAGTTCTGAGAGTGAAGAAATAGAAGTTGTGTTTGGTAAAGGTGATAGAGAAAAGGTTATTGAAGATATATCTTTTGGATTAAAAGAAGGTGAGATATCAGATGTGGCTGTAACAGAGGATGGTTTTTATATTTTATATTGTGTTAGCGAGTTTGATGAAGATGCCACTGCAGATAAGAAAGAAGATATTATTGTAAAACGTCAGACGGAAATGTTCCAAACAATATATGAAGGCTGGTTAGATGAATATTCAGTAGTTGTACACGAAAAGGTATGGAATTTTGTAAGTTTCTCGGCTTAGATGAACACTTTCATGTGATTCACATATATTGTAAGTGATATAATTAATTCTAGGAGCTTATAATCTATGATTAAAAGAGATTCTTTTTATGATTATTTAGCAGATACAAACCCTATCTATTACGGAATGGACAAAAAGGGATACCAAGCATATCAAGGGGGAATGGAATTTCCAACGTTTACTCTATATGGCTATGAAGATACTGAGGAAGACGATAAAGATTGGGAGTATATGAAGTATATGTATCCTAAGGTTGGAAAAAGGGTTCTAAAAGAAATTGAAGAAGAATGTGATAAATTAGAATACGAAGGTAGCTGTATGTTTGATCAATATCCAGATCGAATTCGCCTTGGAATGATTACCAATAACATATATACTAGACTAAGGGATCTAGATGATAAGACAGAAAAGTTAGAAGCAGAGAATGTTGAAGCATCTCAAAGTAATAGAAGACAGGACGACTGTAGGTACGGAAGATGTCCTCATTGGCCATCCCAGCGACCTGATGGTTATGGAAGAGAGAATTGGCTAAGAGACCTTATAGAAGTTATGCTATACAATGAGATTGTTAACAGACGAAGAAGACGTAGGAATCGTAGAAGAAGATACTAAATATAGATTAAGGCTTATGGGAATCCATAAGCCTTTTAGGGAGAAAACATGGGACAAGACATCATTCATATTATAGATGAAAATATAGACAGTGATTTTATCGAGATGATTATAAGTAATTCATCTGATAAAGACAAGATAAGTAAGATTAAGGTTAGGCCTATTTTAATTAAAAAAGTTCTGTATTACCAGGTAGAAGAATTTCGTGGAAAACAAGTATTTCATAGTAATAAAACGAAAGAAGAATTATTAACGAGTTGTCAGGAATGGTTTCAGACAGAAAGTTCTGATACTGAAGTAGTATTTAGACAGGCTCAGATTCAGTGTAGATCACAACTAATTCACCTGTTAATTAGTAAAAAGGGAAAACTTACGATTAAAAGAAAAAATATAGAGAATATTAGAAATGGACAAGATCCAGAAGATATGCTATCTCACAACCGGAAGAAATCTTATCTGCTAAAAGAAGGGATTTCCGTCCCTTTTCTAGTTGATTTGGGTGTTATGACAAAAGAGGGTAGGATTGTACGTTCTAAGTATGATAAATATAGGCAGATTAATCGCTTTCTAGAGTTTGTGGAAGACATTTTACCCCATTTAGATTCCAAGCGAGAATTAACGATTATTGATTTTGGTTGCGGAAAGTCATATCTTACATTTGCAATGTATTATTACCTGCGGGAAATGAAAGGTTATTCTATTAAGATGATAGGTCTTGACCTGAAAGAAGAGGTAATAGAACACTGTAATCAATTGAGTAAGAGATATGGATATGATAATCTGCACTTTATACACGGAGATATTGTTGATTATAATGAGGTAAAAGAAGTGGACATGGTCGTTACCCTTCATGCATGTGATACTGCAACTGATTATGCATTGTATAAAGCTGTAAGATGGAATGCAAAGGTTATTCTCTCAGTACCGTGCTGTCAGCATGAATGGAACCAACAAATGAAAGAAAAGCCCTTAAAGAATCTAATGAAATATGGCTTGATAAATGAAAGAATATCAGCCCTATATACAGATGCGCTTCGTGGTAATATTCTTGAGGCAAATGGTTATAAAACCAATTTATTAGAGTTTATTGATATGGAACATACTCCAAAAAATATTCTTGTTCGAGGCACAAAGAATCGAATAAGAGAATCTCAGAAAGAAGCAGAGATTACAAAACAAATCGAGGAAACGATAGAGTTCTTTGGAGTGAATCCAACTTTATATCAATTACTAATGAATGGTGAGAGGGAGTAGTGTCTATCTATAAGATGGTACCCTATTGATTGGAGGAAGAAATAGTGATAAAACATGTTTATCGGGTAATATTTTTGATATTTGTTTTCTTTGGATTCATCTATTTCTTTGGGAGAAATATTAAAGAGGATAAAATAGGTGAGAATTCGACTGTAGTTATGGGACAATCTAAATTTCCTGTTATTATGATACGGTCAGAAGAAAATATTATAAATAAGTTGTATGGATATAGTGGGAATTTAGATGTAGCAGCTATTAGAGAGAGCATTACCCCTATACAAGAAGATCAAACTTTTGAGGTTCTTATTCATGAGAATCAAACTGTGGTTAAAAAGATTCAGTATGAATTGTATGATATAGAAGGTGTTTCGAAAATAGAGGATGGCACTGTAAGTTCTTTAAATAATATAGAGGATGGAAAGTCAGTAAAGATTAAGATTAGAGCAGAGTTGGAAAGGGGAAAAGAGTATCCCATAAAGATTACTGTTATAACTAACAAAAGTAAGAAGATTCATTTTTATACAAGATTGAAATTATATCAGAATAGCCATACAAAAGAAAAACTAGATTTTGCTATGGAGTTTCATAACTCCACCTTAGATAAAAACAAGGTAACGGATATAGTGAGATATCTGGAAACAGATTATGGAAAAAACAATCAAAGTCTGGCCCACGTGGATATTACCTCAAGTGTAGATGTAATTAGTTTCGGAGGATTATCGCCAAAAGTGTTACAAGATATTGTGCCAACGATCTGTGAAGCCAACGAAGAGACAGCCTTAATCCGCTTAAGATATACTATAGAAACAGATAAACTCTCTTCTCGGAAGGAATATTACCATGTAAACGAGTATTATAGAGTAAGATATACTTCGGAGAGGATGTATTTGCTTCACTACGAGAGAATGATGGAGTCAATCTTCGATGTGAATCTCTCAAGTATTACAAAAAATGAATTAAAGTTTGGAATTACCAGCGATTATGAAACAGAGGTTGTAGTGAATGAAGCTCAAACTAAGCTAGCATTTGTTAAAGAAAAGGCTTTGTGGTATATGGATCTTGAAGAGAATAAAGCAACCAATGTATTTTCTTTTTATGAAAATGTTGATGATAATTACTATGATCAACATAATATAAAAATTCTTGATATATCAGAAGAAGGAAAAATTAATTTTATTGTATATGGTTATATGGACCGAGGAGATTATGAAGGGCGAGTTGCAATTGTTCTATATACATTTGATCCTGAAGATAAGCGAATTGCAGAGCAAGTATATATACCTTTGGATACAACGTATCAAATCCTAAAGGAAGATTTGGACGATTTTACCTATGTCACAAAAAACCAAGCTTTTTACTTCTCAATTCATAATGTTGTTTATTCTTATCATATCCCTACCAACCATTTAGAGACAATAGTATCAGATATATCAGCTGAGGACTTCCTGATGTCTAAGAAAGGGAAATATATAGCCTGGCAGGAATATGATAAGCTAGAACAATTAAATGAAATTCATATATTGGAATTAGAAACTGGAGCTAGGAGGTCCATTCGAGGCAAAGAAGGCTGGCGTATTAAAATGCTTGGATATATGGGTGAAAATCTGATATATGGATATGGAAACGAAGAAAGTATAGGGAAAACACTAGAAGGAACAAGAATATTGCCGTTGAAAAGAGTGGTTATATCCAATAAAGATGGTGATGTTCTAAAAGAATACGAAAAAAAGAGTTTAATTAAATCAGCTAAAGTAAATGATAATATTATAGAATTAGAATGTGTAAAAAAGATGAAAGATGAAGATGGCACCCTATATCAGAAAACATCACCAGAATATATATTGTATAATATTCAGGATGTAAATAATGAAATAGCAATGAATAGTAGGGTGACGGAACTTGCACTAACTGAAAGCTATTTATCCCTTCCTCACAGTTATACCATGAATACAATTCCTAAAATTGAAAAAACGAGAAATACTATTATTACAAAGGATACTACCTTGAGGCTAAAAGACGAAGAGATCTATAATAATAAGTATTATGCATATGGAATTGGAGGAATAGTAGGTTCTTTTGAAAATGCAAAAGACGCTATTATGGTTGCTAATGAAAAGTTAGGGACGGTAGTAAATGGTTCAAACCAGATCATTTGGCAACGTAGTGGAAAAAAGACGCGGTATACGATTAGTGGGTTAAATATACAAGATCTACAAAATCATACCTTATCTAATATACAAGATAAATATCTAATAGGTGAACCACTGAATCTTACGGGATGTACTTTGGATGAAGTATTGTATTTTGTAAGT
>CAZAKD010000003.1:0-22906 GCA_964485435.1 uncultured Lachnospiraceae bacterium | reverse complement strand
TATTTGATGGTGAGAAATGGTCTACAATACCCGAGAACCCTAGACAATCTGAAGAAAAAAACAAACCATATTATCCTGATGCTACCACTGATGGAGTATGGTCTAATGAATTCTATGGTGGCGATATTAAGGGAATTGAAGAAAAACTCTCTTATCTACAAACACTAGGAGTAACAGCAATATATCTGAATCCAGTATCTTGGGCTGCATCCAATCATAAATATGATGCAACCGATTATAGACATCTTGATCCAATGTTTGGTCAGCCGGTATATAATACACCAGGTGATCCAGATTCTGGATTAGATTATGAAGCAACAAAAGTAGCTTCGGATCAAGTATACACTAATTTTTCAAAGGTATGTGAATCCCTAGGAATACATCTCATAGTTGATGGTGTATTTAACCATGTAGGAGACGACTCAATCTATTTTGATCGCTATGAAAACTATCCTGAGATTGGTGCCTATGAATATTGGAGTAATGTATGGGAAACAGTAGAAAGTAAAAATGTGTCACAGTCACAGGCAGAAGCAACTGTAAGAGCTAATTACAAATCACAGATTAATCCGGCTACAGGGAAAAACTATACAGATCAAGATTTTAATTATGTAGATTGGTTTAAGGTTGGACCTGAGAAAGCATATGATGAAAAAACAGGTGAATTTGTAAGCTATAAATATGAAGGTTGGTGGGGCTATGATTCTCTTCCAGTTATTGCAACAGTAGAGAAAAGTGAAACCAATCTAAGTAATGATTCCAATGCATCTATTAGTGGTGCACATGAATATAACAATGTAGATTATAGGGAACAAGTGATCGGTTATGATTTAAGTAAAATGAGTGAATCAGAAGCTCAAAAAGCCATGGAAGAAGCCAATTCCCAGCGTTGGATATGGATGGGTTCTAGTGGTTGGAGATTAGACGTAGCGCCAGATGTATCCAATGAAACTTGGCAACAGTTTAGAACTTCAGTAAAATCAATAGCAGGTAAAACAGATACGAATGGAAATACGATTGACGATCCAATTATCCTAGGAGAAGAGTGGAATGTTGCAACCCATTACCTATTAGGTGATATGTTTGACTCTGTAATGAACTATCAGTTTAGAGCGGCATTACAAAGATATATCATTAACGGTGGAGATGCCTATGATCTAAATAGAGGATTAGAAACCATACGAGAAAACTACCCGAAAGAAGCATGGCAAGCAATGTTAAATCTAGTAGATTCTCATGATACGGTTAGAAATATCACCAAGATTGATAATCCTACTTGGGAAGAAGAGAATATTAAAATAGCAGGTGATGCGTCTGAAAGAGCTATAAAACTTCAAGCTTTAACTGCAATTTTCCAACTAAGCTACCCAGGAGCACCTACAATCTACTATGGAGATGAAGTGGGAGTCACCGGAACAAAAGATCCTGATTCTAGAAGAACATTTCCATGGGAACGAGTTACTGAAAACGGAGATGGTTCTTACCAAATAGCAGCTGAATATAAGGATACATACGGAGATTTATTCAATGCATATGTAACTGCAGCAGAAGTAAGAAATACATATAAAGATTTATTTGCAACAGGGGATATAAAATCAGCATATGCAGCAGGTAAGGTAATTGCCTATGCAAGAAAAAGTGAAGTAGAAGGCGGAATGTCAATTATTAATACTGGTGCTGAAGAAGTTGAGATCAATGCTGACGTTAAAGATTTTTTACCAGATGGCTTAATATTAAAAGATAGATTAGCTAGTGGCACTACCGGTACAGTAGTTAATGGAACCATTACACTAAAAGTACCAGGATATACTGGAATGATGATGGTATCTACTACGGAATTATCTACTCTTCCAATGGCTCCAACGCTTATCAGTGCAGAAGCTGTGAATGGAGTAGATTCGAGTGTAATATTAAACTGGAGTGCTATAGACGGTGTAGAGGGCTATAATATATATAGAACACTACTAGAAGGAAAAGAAACAGAAAAGATAAATAGCGCGCCGATAACGGAAACAACTTATACAGATACGGAAGTGATCAATGGTACAAAATACTATTACTATGTAAAGAGTGTTGTTGGAGATACTGAGAGTGTATATAGTAATGTAGAATCAGCTCTTCCAAGCTACATCATCAGTTTAATAGCAATTAACAATTCTATTCAAAATTCAGATGAATCTTTTGAGTTAGGTGTAGGCAAGAAAACTCCTGAGATTGAAGTTCTGATTCGCGTTCCTGGATTGACAGATAACTCTGTTTATCATGATAAAGAGATTCCAGGGCTAATATGTAATCTGGTTTATTATTTAGATGGAGATTCAGTTGAATCTGGATTAAAAACGAAACTTCGTTATAGGGCTGATAATGATGCTAAGGATGGAAAGATATATTTTACAACATTTGAACCAACAAAAGATGGTACATATAAGTATTTTGCTCAAGCAACTATGAATCATGGAACAACATATTCAGAGTCAGAGAAAGCAGATTTCTTGACAAACTTAAAAGCGGACATTGTTACTCCAACTAGTCCCAATTTAGCACAACCAATTCAGGAAGCGAGTAGGGTATCTCTATCATGGACTATGGAAGATGAGCCTATTTCTGGGTTCGAGGTGTATCGCAAGAAAAATGGAGATGTTGCTGAACATAAAATTGCAGTATTAGAGGCAAGTGCACGTCAGTATACGGATTATATGGTGAGTAATGATACTCAATATAGTTACAGAATTTCAACATTTAACCAAGACTACGGAAGAAGCTTCTCTAATATAGTTTCTATCACACCAAAACTATCTATGATAGAAGTAACAATGAGACTTACCATACCAGAGAAGGTATATACCTCTGCAACAGATAACATCTATATTGCAGGAAATATTAATGGTTGGAATGCTTCTGGCTGGCTTTTGAAAAAGCCAAGTGGGGCAACAGACAATAATATTGTGGAGTATACATTTACCATGATGGAAGGTAAGTCAATCGAATATAAGTATACAAGAGGTACTTGGGAAACAGAAGCTTTCACTAGTAATAAAATGAATGATACCACTTCACCAGGTAATTATGCATATAGTTCTACGGATACAAATATTAAAGCAATCATACGTAATCAAGGTGGCAATAAGATGATTATCAATGACTATGTCCTACGCTGGGTTGATATGCCGATGATGATTGTTCTTCCACGTATCTCATATAGGGGAGAAACTATAGAATATACAACAAAGGAATCCACTTTTAACCTTCAAGCAAGCGTACCATATGGCGGTGTATTTACTGTAAATGGAAAGAATATAAATGAAATCTCCCCAGATGCTTTAGATCAATATGGTAATGTGCGATTAGATAATATACCATTGAAGAAGGGGCTGAATACATATACGCTTCATATTGAACCAAGTGAAGAGACCAAGGCACAACCATGGTTAACTGATCAAGGAAGAATTACTTCTCAGATGACTGCGACTACTGAAATTAAGATAACAAGAGAAGGCGATGAAGTTGTTAATCCTAATCCGCCTTCAGGAGGTAATAATTCAGGTTCCACTAATCCACAGGATCCAAAAGAAGAGCCTAAGGAAGAGGAGAAGGAAGTTGAAGAGAAGAAAGATTGGACAGAGACACATAAAGATATTCAGACAATAATTGAAAAGGTTGATAGAGATAAGAATAATAAAAAAGCAACCTCTTTAAAGATTCCAATGGGAACAGAAACTGTTCTTCCAAAGGATATTCTAGATCAAATGAAAGGAAAAAACATAAATCTAGTTCTAGAGTTTGAGGATTATACTTGGACCATATTAGGTAAGAGTATGAAAGAAAATGCTAAAATTTCTTTTGATTTTGATTTAAAGATATCATTGTTAGAAGAAAAGAAAGATAAAGATGCAGTTACAAAAGCATTAAATTCTGCAATTACCAAGTCTAAGTTAAAAAATAAGAAAATAGAAATAGCTCAAATAGAAATTGGGCATAAAGGAAAACTTCCATTTGATGCTGAACTATCTTACAACGTAGGCAAACAATATAAATCAAAATATGTATATTTAAGCTATTACAATGAGAAATCTAAGAAAATAGAAGTTGCTGACGCTGGAAAGGTAGATAAGAACGGTAAGGTCAAACTTAACTTTAAAAAGGGAGCCATTCATGTAATAACCAGTGAAAACCCTGTATTACCAACCGTTGCAAAGACCAGGAGTGTCCAAAAAGGAAAATCTTATAGATTATCTCCAGCTCATGTATTAGAGAATGCAAAGATAACTTACCAAACAAGTAAAAAATCTGTTGCAACAATAAGCAAAACAGGAATGATAAAAGGAATTAAGAAAGGTACTACAACGATTACAATAAAAGTAACCCAAGGGGGAAAAACTTACACTTACAAAACTAAAGTAACAATTAAATAATGAGAAAGAGGAAGTTTCCCCAATGTTTATAGGGTGGAAACTTCCTCTACTTTTGTAAAAGTGCTTTTCATCACTTGTTTAAGATGTTATAATGGGAATTAGGCGAAAATATTAACCTTCCATATAAAGGAGTGAGACAGTGAAGAATAAAGTGAAACTAAAAGGTATCTTAAAAGCATACCTAAGGTGGCCGATTATTTTGTCCGTATTATTAATAGCAATGAACATTTCAATATATCCAATTCATAAAGAAGCGGGACTAGTAATGTCTTTCTATACAATAGTATACATAATGGCTGTAATGGCGCTTTATTACTATAGGACACCTATTATTCACGGAGAATTAATCCGATTCGCTGCTGGTTATGGGCAAGTTCAAAAACAGTTGCTGAAAGAACTAACTTTACCTTATGGTATACTAGATTTAGAAGGTCAACTATTATGGGGAAATGATGAACTGCTTGATATTATCCAGGATGACAAGATGGCACGTAGGGGACTTCATCATGTGTTTCCAGAGATTACGAAAAATGTATTGCCTCAAATAGATGAAGACGCAGAGATACACATTACATTTCAGGAAAATAATTACAAAGTTGTTTTGAGAAGGATTGTAGCGAATAGTTTTTTCGAGGACTATATTATTGAAAATCAAGATGAGATGTCTAAATATAGTGACACGAATTCATTGATTGCAATCTACCTCTATGATGAAACTGAGATCAAAACTTATATTAAAGAAAATAAGGAACAACGTTTAGTAGTTGGGCTTTTATATATTGACAACTTTGAAGAGGCATTAGAAAGTATTGACGAAGTTAGAAGATCTTTATTAATAGCATTGGTAGAGCGTAAGGTAAATAAGTTTATGCAAGGCATAGATGCCATTGTGAAGAAATTAGAAAAAGACAAATATATTATTATGATAAAGCAAAAATATCTGCCTCAGTTACAAGCTAATAAGTTTAACTTGCTAGATGAAGTAAGAACTGTAAATATTGGTAATGAGATTGCAATTACCATTAGTATAGGGCTGGGTATTAGCGGGGATTCTTACAATAAGGGATACGAATATGCAAGAGCAGCAATCGACCTGGCATTGGGTCGTGGTGGTGATCAAGCAGTTATTAAAGAAGGAGACAAGATATCCTATTATGGTGGTAAGAATATTCAAGTAGAGAAGAATACAAGGGTTAAAGCTAGAGTAAAAGCACATGCTTTACGAGAGTTGGTAGAAGCAAAGGACAAGGTTGTAATAATGGGCCACTCAATTGGCGATGTGGATTCCCTTGGAGCAGCCATTGGTGTGTATCGTATTGCAAAGACTATGAATAAAAAGGCTCATATTGTTTTTAACGAAGTGACTACATCAGTTAGACCT
Organism: uncultured Lachnospiraceae bacterium; assembly: GCA_964485435.1. Taxonomy (GTDB): domain Bacteria; phylum Bacillota; class Clostridia; order Lachnospirales; family Lachnospiraceae; genus CAZAKD01. The sequence goes on along the minus strand of CAZAKD010000003.1, from coordinate 17,113 downwards.
TTATTAAATAGATTTCTGAACAATCCTGAATATGAAGAAGATATGTTTCTAAATAACTCTCAAGCACTTCAGGCTGTAGATAATAACACTATTCTTGTTGTTGTAGATGTGAATAAGCCTAACTACACAGAATGTGAAGACTTATTAAGTTATACTAAGACCATTGTTATATTAGATCATCACAGACAATCAGGGGATGCCATTGAGAATGCAGTCCTATCTTATATTGAACCTTATGCCTCCTCTACTTGTGAAATGGTTGCAGAGATACTTCAGTATATTGGAGAAGTGAAGTTAAAGCCTATAGAAGCAGATGTTATGTATTCAGGAATAATGCTAGATACCAATAACTTTTTAACAAAAACAGGAGTTAGAACATTTGAAGCAGCAGCATATCTACGAAGGAATGGAGCTGATGTTACAAGAATTCGCAAGGCGTTTCGCTCTAATATGGATGAATATAAAACAAGAGCTCAAGCAATTAGTAATTCAGAATTATATCTTGATTATTATGCGATTACCGAATGCCCTAATACTGATGTGGATAGCCCAACGGTAATTGGAGCCCAAGTTGCTAACGAGCTTCTGAATATTACAGGAGTAAAAGCAAGTTTTGTATTTACTGAATTTCATGGGAAGGTTTATATTAGCGCTCGTGCAATTGATGAGATGAATGTTCAACTTGTAATGGAGAAACTTGGTGGTGGCGGGCATATTAATGTGGCTGGAGCCCAACTAATAGGTTCAACAGTAGAAGAAGGAATTAATATGTTGAAGACAATGTTATCTGAGATGAAAGAGGAAGGAGAATTATAGATGGAAGTAATATTATTAGAAGATGTAAAATCATTAGGTAAAAAAGGTGAAACAGTAAAAGTAAATGATGGGTATGCTAGAAATTTTATATTAAAGAAGAAATTAGGTATTGAAGCAACTCCAAAGAATCTGAATGAATTAAAGCTACAAAAAGCAAATGAAGAAAAAGTTCGACTTGAAATATTAGAAGAAGCAAAAGCTTTTTCTGAAGCTATTAAAGAGAAAGTAGTAATTGTTAAAATTAAGAGTGGTGAAGGTGGAAAAACCTTCGGTTCAATTTCAACAAAAGATATTGCCTCTGCAGCAAAAGAACAACATGACCTTGAGATAGATAAGAAAAAGATACAATTAGCAGAACCAATTAAGAATCTCGGAACAGTAACTGTGTCTGTGAAATTACACCCAGAAGTAGTAGGAGAGTTAACAGTTAAAGTAGTAGAAGCATAGGAGAAAAACATGGATGAGGCATTAATTAAAAAGGTACCACCCCACAGCGTTGAAGCAGAAAGGTCTGTAATTGGCTCCATGCTCCTTGATAAAGATGCTATAACCACTGCCTCAGAGATTGTTATGGGTGAGGATTTCTATCAACATCAATATGAAGTATTGTATCAAGCCATGACAGAACTATATAACGAAGGAAAACCTGTAGATTTAATTACTTTACAGAATAGATTGAGAGAAAAAGAACTTCCGCCAGAATTAAGTAGTATTGAATTTATTCGTGATATTATAACTTCAGTTCCTACCTCAGCTAATGTGAAGTATTATGCTAATATAGTGAGGGAAAAGGCTGTTCTTAGAAGGCTGATTAAGGTTACAGAAGGAATCACCAATCAATGTTATCTAAATAAGGATAAGTTAGAGAATATACTTCAAGATACTGAAAAACAAGTATTTGATATCATTCAAAACCGGAGTTCAGGAGATTTTGTTAGTATTAAGGATATCGTTATTAGTTCTCTAGAAAGTATTGAAGCAGCGGCGAAGAACAAAGGAAGTGTTACAGGAGTAGCAACAGGTTTCTATGATTTAGACTATAAGACAGCAGGGTTCCAGCCTTCTGACTTGATTCTGATTGCTGCCAGACCTTCCATGGGTAAAACAGCATTTGTGTTAAATATTGCAGAGCATGTAGCATTAAAGTCTAATATTACAACTGCTATATTTAGCCTAGAGATGTCTAAAGATCAATTGGTTAAGCGTATTATATCTATGAATTCTAAAGTAGATTCTCAAGCAATTAGAAGTGGTGAATTAATAGATGAAGATTGGGTGAAGATTGCAGAAAGTGCTAGATCTATTGGTAATTCAAACTTAATTATAGATGATACTCCTGGAATATCTATTTCAGAACTTAGATCAAAATGTAGGAAATATAAGTTAGAGCATAACTTAGGAATGGTAATTATTGATTATTTACAACTGATGTCTGGTGGTAAAAAAGCAGAGTCTAGACAACAAGAGATATCAGAGATATCTAGATCGTTAAAAGCTCTTGCGAGAGAGATCAATGCACCTGTTGTTGCTTTATCCCAGCTAAGTCGAGCCGTAGAACAAAGGCCAGATAAAAGGCCGATGTTATCAGATTTAAGGGAATCGGGAGCTATAGAGCAGGATGCCGATGTGGTAATGTTTATCTATCGTGATGATTACTATAATCATGATTCTGAAGAAGCAGGTGTATCAGAGATAATAATTGGAAAGCAAAGAAATGGTCCAACAGGAACGATTAAGTTAGCATGGCAATCACAATTTACTAAATTTGCGAATCTTGAGAGAAAATAGAATAGAATGTCGACATTTTAATGTGTAAAAAGAAGGAAAATGTATTGCATTTGAACTTGTCTGTGTTATAATTGTATTGATGTAAATATATGTAAACAAGGCGACGCAAAACAAGGGAGGACTTCTTATGAGCACAATTCGATACATAATATCAGATGCCTCAAAAAAGGTAGATGTCGAGCCACATGTTCTGAGATATTGGGAGGAAGAATTAGAGATTGAGATTCCTAGAAATGAAATGGGACATCGATATTATAAAGAAACACATATTGAGGTATTTAAAAAGGTGAAAATCCTGAAAGATCAGGGCTTTCAGTTAAAAGCTATAAAGTTATTATTATCTGATATGGATTCCTTTGCAGGACTAGATACACAGGGCATACTAGATCTTACTACAGAACTAAATGAGAAGGTTATGAATTTAACAGGCAGAGAAGAGCTAGTAGAAAGCACAAAAGGTGTACAAGAAGATGCATCAGGCAATAAGATGAGTCAGTTTAAGACAATTATGCATGGCTTAATTGTGAGTGCGCTAAAAGAGAATAACTCTACGCTTACAAAAGACCTTAGCACTGATATCTCTGAAAGCGTAATTAAAGAGATGGATTATCTATTAAGGTTGAAAGAAGAAAGAGAAGAGGAAAGATATAAACGATTTGATGAGACTATTCGTGACTATCAGAAGTCAAGATCTGAAATCGCAGCAGTAAGAGAAGGTAAGAAACGAAAAAAGGGTATATTATTTCACAAGAAAAGACCTATCTAGGATAGGTCTTTTCTTGTGTTCAAGATCAACTAATTACTGATAGCACTAGTAGGGCATGTATCAGCACACGCACCACAATCTATACAAATATCAGCATTAATTACATATTGAGTATCGCCTTCAGAGATTGCCTCTACTGGACATTCTGCAGCGCAGGCTCCACAGCTAATGCATTCGTCAGAAATTTTATATGCCATTATGTTTATCCTCCTTTTTTAGAGTAGAAATGTAATGAATACAGTTCGTACCCTTGTTAAGAGTATTTTAATACAAAGGATAGAATATTACAAGTAGTATTTAGACTGATTTGAGTTCTCTTAAACGTTTTTTCATACCTTCTATGACAATATTTCTAGATTGAGCTGCTTGTTTGTTACTAAGAGGCTCGATGTGTTCTAGGGGGTACTCCATACCCATCTGTTCATACTTAATCTTACCCATATCATGATAAGGAAGGATATCCAATGCTTTTATATTAGATAGCCCACCTAAAAAGTATCCAAGGGCTAATAGAGATTCTTCTTTATCAGTTATAGTAGGAACAACTACATGTCGAATCCATACAGGAACTCCTTTTTCATCTAAATAGCTTGCAAACTTAAGAATTTGCTCATTATGTTGACCTGTAAGATCAAAATGCGCATTAGAATCAATATGCTTAATATCGAGAAGAACTAGATCAGTAACTTTTAACAGTTGATCAAACTTCGCTAATTGTACTGGGTTTGAGTCGCTAAAAGTTAATCCACTTGTGTCTATACAAGTGTGAATTCCTTGTCCAGTTGCCTTCTCAAATAATTCAATTACGAAATCCATTTGCATTAAAGGCTCTCCGCCAGATACAGTGATTCCACCATTCTTCATATAGGGGAGGTAGGTTTGATATTCTTTTAGAATGTCATCTGTCGTCATAATATTACCCTTATTCATTTCCCAAGTATCAGGGTTATGACAGTATAGGCAACGCATAGGGCAACCTTGCATAAACACAACATATCGAATTCCAGGACCGTCTACAGTTCCAAATGATTCTGTTGAATGAATATATCCTTTCACATGTCTCACTGCCTTTCTTTTAAAAATACTTGGGGATTAAAGGGATAAATATTACATATTGTGATGGAAAGTACGTGAGATTACATCATCTTGTTGTTCTTTTGTTAAATTAACAAAGTTAACAGCGTAACCAGATACACGAACAGTTAATTGTGGGTAATTCTCAGGGTGTGCCTGAGCATCTAATAATGTATCTTTGGTAAATACATTTACATTTAAATGATGACCACCTTGCTCTACATACCCATCTAACATATTTACTAAATTATCTATTTGTTGAATATTACTCATAATTGTATCCTCCTTTATTGTAAATGACAATCACTATCATTTATATATACATTTTACACTTATATTTCAGAAACGTCAATAGTATCATCAATTCCTTTATGCAATGTTGGAATAGCACAAGCCATATTGCCATTAGAACAGGATAAACTATTAAATGTTTTTACAGTAACTTCTTCGGTTTCATCATTATCTATTTGAACATTCATATGTCCCCCGCCATTTTCCATAAAACCGTCTAAGAGAGCAACTAAATCATCTATCTTTTTCTCATCTGCCATAGGAATTACCTCCTTATTAGTCTACAGACAATTTATCCAAATCAAGCTCACCCATAAATACTTGATCATCTTTTCCTAATGCACCTGGTATAATTGAGAATGTATTAGAGATACCGTCTTGAGCATCCTTGAAAGGAAGCTTTGCAACTGATGCAAGAGATGCGACTGCTCCATGAGTATCACGTCTATGCATTGGGTTCGCTCCAGGAGCTAATGGTTCGCCTACTCTTCTTCCATCTGGAGTGTTACCAGTCTTCTTACCATATACAACATTAGATGTAATCGTAAGGATAGACATAGTTGGGTAACCATCACGATAAGTATGATGTTTACGAATCTTATCCATAAAGTTATGAACAAGGTCAACAGCTAATTGATCTACACGGTCATCGTTGTTACCGTATTTAGGGAAGTCACCTTCTACTTCATAATCTATAACAATACCGTCTTCATCACGAATTGCCTTAACTTTTGCATATTTAATTGCACTTAAAGAGTCAGCAACTACAGATAGACCAGCGATACCAGTAGCAAAATAACGTTTTACTTCTCTGTCATGTAATGCCATTTGAACTCTTTCATAAGCATATTTGTCATGCATGTAATGGATGATATTAAGTGTGTTTACATAAAGTCCTGCTAACCATTCCATCATGTCATCAAATTTAGATATTACATCATCATAATCTAAATAGTCGCCTTCAATTGGTCTGAATTTTGGACCTACTTGAAGTTTAAGTTGTTCATCAACACCGCCGTTTATTGCGTATAGTAAACATTTTGCTAAGTTTGCACGAGCGCCAAAGAATTGCATCTCTTTACCTAATTTCATGGAAGATACACAACAAGCAATCGCGTAGTCATCACCATGAGAAACTCTCATAAGATCGTCATTCTCATATTGAATAGCAGAAGATTGGATTGACATCTTAGCGCAGAAACGTTTGAAGTTAGTAGGTAGGTGAGTTGCCCATAGAACAGTAAGGTTTGGCTCTGGAGCTGGACCTAAGTTCTGTAAAGTATGAAGGTAACGGAAGGAGCTCTTAGTTACCATATGGCGACCATCTACACCAACACCAGCAATAGATTCTGTAACCCAAGTTGGATCTCCTGAAAATAGTGAGTTATATTCTGGAGTACGTGCGAATTTTACAAGTCTTAACTTCATAATAAAGTGATCAATATATTCTTGAGCTTGTTCTTCAGTGATTAAGCCGTTTTCTAAGTCTCTATTAATATAAACATCAATAAATGTAGATGTACGACCAAGGCTCATAGCAGCGCCGTTTTGTTCTTTTACTGCAGCAAGATATCCAAAGTATAACCATTGAATAGCCTCTTTTGCATTACTAGCAGGTTTAGAAATATCAAAACCGTAGGTTTTTCCTAATTCAATCAGTTCTTGAAGAGCACGTAGTTGCTCGGACAATTCTTCACGTAGACGAATATTTTCAGAAGTCATTCTTACTAGGGAAGTAGCAAGTTGATTTTTTTTGTCTTGGATTAAGAAGTCTACACCATATAATGCAACACGACGATAATCGCCTATAATACGACCTCTTCCATAAGCATCAGGAAGGCCTGTAATAATAGCTGATTTTCTTGCTAGTCTCATCTCAGGTGTATACGCATCAAATACGCCTTGATTATGTGTTTTACGGTACTTTGTAAAGACGTCAACTACTTCAGGATCTACTTCATATCCATTATCATGACAAGCATTTTGAGCCATACGGATACCACCATATGGTTGTAAAGATCTCTTGAATGGTTTTTCTGTTTGAAAACCAACAATTGTTTCTAGATCTTTGTCTAAATATCCTGCACCATGGGATGTAATTGAGGATACAACTTTTGTATCCATATCTAATACACCGCCAGATTCGCGTTCTTTTTTAGTTAGCTCCATAACTTGAGCCCATAATTTTTTTGTTGAGTCAGTAGGTCCTACAAGAAATTCCTCATCACCATCATACATTGTGTAGTTTTTTTGTATAAAATCACGTACATTTACTGTAGAAGACCATTTTCCTGTTTTAAAGCCATTCCATTCTGAATACATAATTATCCTCCTAATAATAATGAAATATTAATAACAGACATAATAAAAAAAATATATCTGTAGTTGCCAGAAAATTATTTACATAGATGCTAAAATTTAGTTCATATGAATATTGTATACAGTATTCATTCTGTATTTTGTATTATAAATGATGAAATATAATACGTCAACCCATTATAATGTTTTTTTTGAAATACATTGATAATGATTGTCAATTAAAAAGATGCCCCTAAAATAGGGACACCTTTGTTAAAATTCAGACAATACTTGAATTGCTCCGTCTTTGATTATAATTTGAAAATGTTCATTATAGTAAGAAGAACTTGCATAAGTTGTTCGCTCAATCTTACCATACTCGGATATAATATTACATACTTTATTATATTCCTTTGGTGAATGGTCTGATTTATACGTTACTAAGTAATATCTTTTGTTATTATTACTTTTATAAAGACTATTCTGACCTTTATAATAGTATACAATTACCTTTGATAGATGAATTACATCATCTAATGAGTTAAAAGAATATACCTTCATAAGGTTAGATTTTGGTATGATTTCCTTCGCTTTCTTTTCTTTATTACTAGAAACATCAGCTGCATTCAAAGCTTTAGGAAGAGGAATAAACTCAGAATCATCATCTTCAGTGTTCTCGTCTTTTTTTATAAGGAGATCGTCTAAGCGAGTAAAGGTATTAATAATCTCATCAGCATAGGACTCTCCATCATCGGATTCATCTTCGTCTAGATCTTCCATATCTACATCCTTAGCTTCAGTAAATTTTGAAAATCTTGTATCGAGTTCATCTGGATTATCTACCTTAGTGATTACTAGAATAAGACACTCACTAGAGATTGGGATTGCTTCTATCATAAGTGGAATATCATCTGCTTCAAAGCCAAATTCATAAGAGGCTTGTTGCATCATATCTCGGAAAAGGCTTTTGGCCTTTTCGGTTCCATAGGCTAATTCGCTTATCTTTAATTCTCTGTCTGCTAAATCTTCTTTACTTAGGGTGCAACGGATTTGATTATCACTGATTTTTTCTATCTTCATAGAATCACATCCTTTTTATAAAATGGTTAAAAGTTATAATGTAAACTATAATGTAAAATGAGTATAAGTGAAAACTACATTAAAGTCAATAAATAAAGTATAAATTAAATATTACAGGTTATTACAGAATTGTATGTGAGTGACACATTTTGCAACATTCTAAAGTTCGTTAAAAAACAACAAATTTAAACAAAATATTCGTTACTTTTTTAACTGAAAAAGGGATTGTAAAATAGTGTAAACCATTATATACTAGTTTTGAGATACGTCAAAGGTATTAAGTCTGATGGAAAGGAGAAGATATATATTCAGTCTTGTTTGATAAATATCGTATCATTCGACATCTTGGAGATGGCGGTAGCGGTACGGTTTATCTTGCAGAACATATTAAGCTAAAAGCTTATAGGGCGATTAAATGCATTAGAAAGGATAACCCTTTCTATAAAGAAACTATGAAAGAAGCCCACATATTAAAGAATCTAAAACATCTTAACATTCCTATAATCTATGATATTGAAGAAGATCAAAGTAGTTCCTATATTATTGAGGAATATTTTGAAGGCGAATCTTTAAAAAATTACAGAATTCGCAATCCCTTCATTCAAGAAGATCTTATCATCAATTTTTCCCTACAATTATGCAAACTATTAGAATATTTACATCAGAATGAACGGCCGATTATTTATTTGGATTTAAAACCAGAGAATATTATGGTCTCAAAATCAACCATAAAATTGGTGGATTTTGGTACGGCAACATATATAAATGATAGCAATAATAGAAAAAATTATATTGGAACAATAGGATATGCGGCACCAGAGCAATACTTGAATGGCAAGTTAGATGAACGTTCTGATATATATAGTATTGGAATGATACTTTTCTTTCTTCTTACAGGGAATAAACCTACCGTATATAAAGGCAAGGATATGTTATCTTATCTATCGCCAATATGTTCTAAAAGATTAGCAAAGATTGTAGTTAAGTGTATAAAATACAATTCTAGACAAAGATATCAATCTGTAACACAAGTATATAATAAATTATCAGAATTAAGTGATACATATAAAAAATCACTACCTTTGAATTCTCAACAATCTCTAAGGATATCTTTTGCTGGTTCTCAAAGGAGAATCGGAACGACACATACAGCATTGCTATTTACATCCTATATAAATAGATACATGACAACTTGTATCTATTCGGAGGAAAATGAAAACCCAGTAATCCATAATATTGCTGAAAGACATGGTATATATGGTAATGAGGATAGTGTGTTATGTTTGTATGACTGTAAACTAGAAAGTAGAACACATGTGATTGATAAGGAGGTGCAATATCCAGTAATGGTTATGGATTTTGGTATGTTGACGAATGAAAATATTGATATATTTCTTAAGTCTGATATTAAAGTTCTAGTACTGGGTGCAAAGGATTGGGAGATTGGGGCTTCAGAAGATATTATTAAAAGGCTCATGGAATATGAAGAGATCGTGTACTTATTTAACTTTGTTGATGGAACTAGTTATAAGGAAGTTTTGGATAACATGAGGGGATGTTTGTGTTGTCGAGTTCCTTATATAGTGAATCCATGGATTGGAGCGCCTATTGAAGGTATGGCAAGTCTTGTGAAGGTAGTTCTAGGAGATAGATATAATGCTATAAGTAGGTTCAAAATGATGGGAAGACATCTTAAGAGAAAGTTAAGTAGAAAAGGACATGAGTAGGAAAGGGGGAATCATTGAGTAGGAAACCGATGCTGTTACGTAGTATATTAAGAAGAGAAAAAGCTATAAGAATAGGAGTGATGGGAACTCATCCAGGGGTGGGAGTTACTCATACTGCTGTTATGCTATGTCAGTATCTAAGTAAGTATAAAAGATTTAGAACTGCCTATTTAGAATTGAATCAAAATGATGAGATAAGTTATCTTCATGAACCAATGACAAAGGAGCAATTCCAAATAAGTAGAATTACTTTCTGCAGAAATGTTGCATTAGAAGAACTAATTGCCTTATATAATCAGGATTATGAATATTATATTCTTGATTTAGGAATTGATTTTAGCCAAAACCAGGAGGAGTTCTTAAGATGTGATATTAAGATTCTAATAGGAAGTCTAACAGAATGGAAGAGACATTATACTTTTGGATGTATTAATCATAAAAGATACTTACCTGGATTTGAACACTGGGTACACCTCATCAATTTAGGACAAGCAAAAGATATAAAAATTGCTAGTTCTCAATTAGGTATAAGGATAGATGGGATTGGGTACGAACCAGATCCGTTTGTATTAAATCAGTATACAAAGAAATTATTTGAGAAGTTATTATTTCCATAAGGTGGTGAGGGAAGAGTGTGTCTATAATAAGGCAAAAGAAATTAAGAAATAAAAAAGCAAAAATAGTAATCTTCATTGTAATACTCATAATAGCCTTAATCTGTGTTGTTTCAGTTGTACACAGATATATTCAAAAAAAGACAATGATGGAGAATTTATCTCAGTCAGAGAAACAAGGAGTAAGTGAAAGTGTTAAAGAAGATGAAGGTGGCAAATATCAGACTCTAAATAGAAACATACCAGATGATCTTCGGATACACTATTATAACAATATTATAATATCTGACAAGTTGTCTGTAGGAGACTATGTTGATATTCGAATTTGTTTTGAGAATGGCATGGACTTCATTGTTTTATCTAAAAAATTGGTCATAGATCTCTCCAAATCGAATTCTGAGGGGAATGAGAATAAAGCCATATGGCTAGAGGTGTCTGAAGAAGAGATTCTTCGTATGTCTAGTGCATTTGTAGATAATAAGCTAGGAGGAAGTAACCTATATGCAATTCAGTATATTGATGACTCACAAAAAGCTTCCATAAGCAATTATCCTGTAACAGATGAAATGAAAGATCTCATAAAGAATAACCCTAATGTAAGTAATCCAGGAAATAATATTTTAGAATACCATAGTAGGAGAGGGATTGAGCTTTTAAATGGGGTGACAGATTCTTTTGATACCAATGAAGATATTGAGTATTTGGACTAAATATAAGATTAATTGAAGGTAAGAAATTAAACTAGTATAGAAGAGAAATGAAAATATTCCAATAAGGAATAATTAGTAGTATATATCACAAATATGGCCAACTTATCCGAGTGTAAAGTGTTGTTCTATGCACCATCTTAACGTGGAATATTATTCTATTCTCTTCTATCTAGGAATTGTGGCTCAATAGTATGATATACAATAGGGGGAGGATATAATGTATACACAATATTATATTGAAGAGATTGTATTTTGGTGGTCTAGGGATATTGTTGTTATAATTAATGGTAGGGGTTACTCTTATTATCAAGACTTTGGAATTATATTAAAAGCTATCTCTAATGCTGATTACATGAGAAGCTTTGGCAATGATGAGGTAGGAACGATTACACAGATATATTTAGACAAGGTAACTGACATATTTTAGTATAGAAGTTAATATTTATGGAGAAATATTGTAAATATAATAAAGAAAAGTCGAATTCGCTAATGACGATTATAAGAAAGGATGTTATAATGATAGGGATTAATGTGGAGGTGCCAAGATGAATCATAGAAGGAAACAACTTATCATTGGAACAATATTAGTTCTTATAATAATGACAGTATCAATTGTAGCAGTACTAATTAAAGTCTTTATGCCAAGTAAAAATGTAATGGATCTAAACCAATATTATAAGGCCGAAGAGGACGAAGTAGTACTTATTTTACAGAATAGATTGCATGAGTCTAGAGGACTCTTAATAGGTCAGCAGACATATATAGATTTTGATACAATAGTGAAAGAGTTTAATCATAGGTTTTACTGGGATGGAAAAGAGAATCTTCTAGTTTATACTACACCTACTGAAGTGATAAAGGTAGATGCAGGAAGCACAGATTATTATATTAATAAGAGTAAAAATACATTAAACTATCCTATTGTAAAAGTAGAAGGAGATAAGGTCTATGTAGCCCTTGAGTTTGTAAAGCTATATTCTGATATACAGTATGAGCAATATGATAATCCTCAAAGAATCATAATTGATTATCAATGGGGAGAGTATCTATATGCTAATGTGAAAAAAGATACCCAATTACGATATGAGCCTAGTATAAAAAGCGATATTTTAGTTAAATTGAAAGAGGGTCAGAAGGTAGAGATATATCAGACTGAAGACAGTGTTGTTGAGGGATTTAGTAAAGTTATAACGGAAGACGGAGTGATTGGTTATGTTAAAACAAAGTATATTAAGAATTCATATTATGAAGTAATTGAAAGCAATTATAAAGCACCGGATTATACAAGCATACATAAAGATTATAAAATTAATCTTGTATGGCATCAAGTTACCAATCAAACAGCGAATAATAACCTACTTTATATGTTGGAAGGGACAAAAGGAGTGAATACAATTTCTCCAACTTGGTTCTCTGTAATTAGTGAAGATGGGGAATTATCTTCGTTAGCCAGTGAAAGATATGTAGAGAGAGCTCATAGTCTAGAACTTGAAGTATGGGGACTTGTGGATGATTTTAATAGGGATGTGGATATGTATAAAGTTCTATCTACAACTTCTTCTAGAGAAAAGTTAATCAATAATTTAATCGCGTATGCTATTCAATATAATTTAGACGGATTGAATATTGATTTTGAAAATATTTCCTTAGATACAGGAGTTCATTATATTGAGTTTATTAGAGAACTTTCTGTAAAGTGCAGGAATAATGGAATAGTACTATCAGTAGATAATTATGTTCCAATGGAATACTCAGCATATTATAATCGTAGAGAGCAAGGGGCAGTCGTAGATTATGTAATTACTATGGCTTATGATGAGACCCATGGTGGTTCGAAAACAAGTGGCTCAGTTGCATCTTATGGATTTGTAAAATCTGGAGTAGAGAATACGTTGAAAGAAGTTCCCAAAGAGAAAGTAATTATTGGAATCCCATTTTATACACGTTTGTGGAAGGAAGACACCCAAGAAGGAGAAGTTAAAGTTAGTTCAGAGGCATATGGAATGGGCGAAGCGAAGAATGTCCTTGAAAGAAATGGTGTAGAGATTACTTGGGATGAAGAGACAAAGCAAAATTATGGGGAATTTAATGAAAATGGAGCCACGTTTAAGATGTGGCTAGAAGATGAAGTATCACTTGAAGAAAAGTTAAAAGTGATTCATGAGAATAATGTGGCAGGGGTAGCTGCATGGAAACTTGGATTAGAAGCTGATTATGTGTGGAATCTAATAATGAAGTATATGAACTAGTTCTTAACAAAATGGTTCTAGACCTAATTGTGTTATCATAGGATAAATAAAAAAGCCTTGCTTCAAGGAATAGGGCAAGAACAAGGATAATCACTATGAAAAAATATTCTCATACAATTCTAATAGGGCTACTTTGTATTACATTGTTACTGTTTTCTGAAAGAGGAATGAAAGTTGTAAAAAGGGTTATTGGTACAAACAAAGACATTAACAATCCGGAAGTAATTGTGATTGACCCAGGGCATGGTGGAAGGGACCCAGGTAAAGTGGGTATTAATCAGGCTCTAGAAAAAGATGTAAATCTTGCAATTGGAATGAAGCTTAAGATGTTTTTAGAGCAAAATGGGTATCATGTAATTATGACCCGGACTGAAGATGTGGGATTATATGAAGAATCAGATAGTAATAAGAAGTCAGCAGATTTAAGAAAAAGAGTAGAAATAATAGAAAGTAATTTCCCAATAATAGCTGTTAGTATACATCAAAACAGTTTTAGTGAATCTAAATATAGGGGAGCACAGGTCTTTTATCATGAAAAATCCTCAAATGGGAAAACCCTAGCTGAGATTTTACAAAATCAAATAAAAGAGACTTTAAAAGATGGTAATAAAAGAGAAGCAAAGGCGAATAGTAATTATTATATGCTAAGAAAAGTAAGTTGCCCACTTACTATTGTAGAATGTGGGTTTCTTTCTAATGAAGAAGAAGCACGGTTATTAACCAATGAACTTTATCAGGAAAAAATGGCATGGTCAATTCATTTGGGCATTATACAGTACCTTAATAATAGGTAGTTGGTTGCAATGAGCATGTGTTGGTGATATAATAATCAAGATATGTTGGAGAGAACAATGAAAACACAGATGATTAAAATAGATAAAGAGAATTTTACAGTAGCAGATCTTGAAGAAGCGATACAAATTATTCAAAGGGGAGGTCTAGTTGCCTTTCCTACTGAAACAGTGTATGGCTTAGGTGCAGATGGCTTAAATGAAGAAGCTGCCCATAAGATATATAAAGCAAAGGGAAGGCCTTCAGATAATCCTCTAATCATTCACATAGCTAATGTTGATGCATTAGATCAATTAACGAAGAATGTTCCTAAGATGGGGAGAAGATTAGTAGAGGCATATTGGCCAGGACCATTAACGCTTATCTTTAAAAAAAGTGATAAGGTCCCATATAGTACAACTGGCGGGTTAGATACAGTTGCTATTAGAATGCCAGAGGAACCAATATCCCGTGCTTTGATTCAAGCTTCAGGCATGTATATTGCTGCTCCGAGTGCGAATACTTCTGGAAAACCAAGTCCTACAAAAGCGCAACATGTTATGGATGATCTTAATGGTAGAATAGATATGATTATCGACGGGGGTACAGTGGGAATTGGCTTAGAATCAACTATCGTAGATGTAACCTCTCCTATTCCTACTATTCTTAGGCCAGGTTATATTACAAAGGATATGTTAGAAAAAGTCGTTGGAAAAGTAGACGTAGATCGATCCATTTTAGATAGTCAAAGTAAAGAAGTACCAAAAGCACCAGGGATGAAATATAAACATTATGCACCGAAAGGAAACCTTACAATCTTAGAAGGAGATATAGATGATGTGATCCAAGAGATGAATAGGATTGTGAAAGAGAAACTAGATGAGGGGCATAAAGTAGGTGTAATAGGAACGGATGAAACTTTAGATAGATATAACTATGGAATCATAAAATCAATTGGTACAAGAATAGATGATGCCTCTATTGCAAGGAGTTTGTTTTCATTATTAAGAGAATTTGACGATTTAGAGGTTGAATATATATATACAGAAAGTTTTGGTGAAGATAGATTGGGTCACGCAATTATGAATCGTTTATTAAAAGCAGCAGGTCACCAAGTTATTAAAGTAGAATCAAAGAGTGAATTGAGTAAAATTCAAGATTCTATAAGCTAGGGGGAATAAGGAATGAGATATCAAAAGATAATCTTTGTATGCACGTCGAATACAAGCCGAAGTGCAATGGCCGAAAGAATATTTAATAGTTTAGAAACAAATAGTGATATACAAGTATTGTCTCGCGGACTTGTGGTATTATTTCCTGAACCAGTGAATCCTAAAGCGGCAATCGTTATGGAGAATCATAATCTCCCTATTAATGACCATAATGCAGTATTGCTCTCGGCAGAAGATATTGAAGAAGAAACATTAATTTTAACTATGAATCAACAACAACGTGATAAGGTAATAGAAGAGTACGGGATGGAGATAAATGTCTTTCCATTAAAAGAATATGTTGGAGAATCAGGAGAGGTCTGGGACCCATATGGGCAAACATTGGTAGAGTATGAAGAATGTTATGTAGAACTTGCAAGACTGATTAAAAAGACTGTATACAAATTAAATGAAGAAGAAGGACGAAGCTTTGATTGAGAGATGTAATAGGCTCAATAAGGCATCGTCCTTTTTAGTTAAAGTTATTATTCCATGTCCTCAATTACTTTCTGATAAATATGGAACTGATCTGAGTAGATAATATCGAGGAGATTATCTAATATAGAAAGAGCCTTTTTAAGCTGGGCTGGGGTAATTAGATTTTCATCTAAGGCCTGTACAAGTTCACCTATGTCTAACACTTTAATGAAGCCATCTTTATAGACAACGACATCTACTAATAAGTCTTCAAAGATAATGGAATGTCCATTATCATCTCTAAGTGTGTTAATAATATCGCAGTACCAATATACAAGCATATCTGACTTATCATATATTTTACTTACTTTAAACCCCAAGTCAATATAATAGGCAGAGATTCCTCTAGCGGTATCTGGACGAGGTTTTAAAGTATTCCACCTGGTAACGATAAGATTCTGTTCATAATGAAGAATAATATCATCCTTTAAGTGGACGATCTCATTAGGTATAAAGCGTTTTCGATAGAGAGATATAGTGTCTTGCACCTCGGCACCTCCAAATAGGATTTTTATTATTAATACGTGTACCATATATGAGTATTATATCACATTATATATATAAGATGTTATTTATTTTATGGTTGTATTTAAGCTCTAAACCACTAGTATTTGTTGAAACTTGCATAAAGATGTTATATAATGATATGGTGAACCATTATATAACATTCTACTATTGGAGGTGAAGAGATGGCAAAAGAGACAATTCAAGCTGTAAAGCAAGCAGAATTGTTAGCATCCCACAGTGAAAAAGCAGCCCATGTTAAAGGAGAAGAATTGATATCCAAAGCAACAAGTGACGCTAAATCGTTAGTAACGTCAATGGTGAAGGGAGTTTTATTAGAAACACAGCAAAATCTTGAAGAGGTAAAAAAACAAAGTGATATTTTAATGAAGGAAGTAGTAGAAAAGACTAATAAAGAAGTAATGTTACTAAAAGAGCTATCAAAGAAAAAGGAGCAAGAAGCAATACAGCTTGTATGTTCACAAATTATCTAGATTATATATTATAGAATAGAGGAGGTGTAATATTATGGCAGTGCTGCAAATGCAGCGTGTTAGCATATGCGCGCTCAGAAAAGACCGTAAGTTGCTCTTAGAACAGCTTCAACGGTTAGGAATGGTAGAGATATCTGACATTATTCCTGAAGACAGTGTCTTTACCAAGATGGATGTTACAGCAGCAGAGTCTTCCCTTGAGAGAAGTGTATCAAAGGCAAAAAGTGCTCTTGAGATTCTTGA
>CAZAKD010000002.1:15251-33161 GCA_964485435.1 uncultured Lachnospiraceae bacterium | reverse complement strand
GGTATGTATCTTGCTATGGCTAGAGTAGCTCATAGAGAAGGATACCCTGAGATTGGTATGTACTATGAGAAAGCTGCTTACGAAGAAGCAGAGCATGCTGCCAAATTTGCTGAACTACTTGGAGAAGTAGTTACAGACAGCACTAAAAAGAATCTACAACTAAGAGTTGATGCTGAGAATGGTGCATGTGCAGGTAAGAAAGATCTTGCAACTCGTGCTAAAGCTGCTAATCTTGATGCAATTCATGATACTGTTCATGAGATGGCTAAAGATGAGGCTAGACATGGTAAAGCTTTTGAAGGACTTCTAAACCGTTATTTTGGTGCTTAATCAGAACATAGACGTCTACCATATATATTTATTATGAATAAGGATAAAGTACAGATAACGCCAAGCTATATAGCTTGGCGTTATCTGTTTATTTACTAAACTTATTACCGAATACATCTTTTAATATAAAAAGGTTGTACCCTAATGTTTAAATAATTCCATAGGGTACAACCTTTTCTATTATTATCCTTATTTCTGATTAGCAGGTTCTATATTAATACTCTTACCTTTAATCTTAGACTCACTCATAACACGAATTACATCTGATGCATGTTCTCTTGGCACTTCTACAAAAGTATATTTATCATACATATCTATAGAACCAATTAGCTTTCCTGGCATTCCGGTTTCACCAGCAATGGCACCTAATATATCTCCAGGTCTTGCATTTTGTTTCTTTCCTATATTAATGAATAAACGAACCATACCTGCTTCTGCTCCAGTATTGCCGTAATCTTCATAATCAGAATATTTTCCACTAGTAAGTTCTGCTTGCTCATTATTTCCCATAATCATCTTAAGGAAACCAGCTGCAACATCTAATGAAGTATAATCTTCTTCGTTGACTCTTGTTTCAATAAGATCAATCATCTTAGATAAATCTTCATTTTCAATTAATGCATTAACCTTATCAAGAATCTTTTCTGCTTTCGTACTTGTTACGTCATTTACTGAAGGAATTGGTTGAAATACAATTTTCGTTTTACAGTATCTTTGAATATCTTTTATCTTATATACTTCTTTGCCTACAACGAATGTAAATGCTCTACCCGTTCTTCCAGCACGTCCTGTTCTTCCAATTCTATGAACATAATATTCATCATCTTGTGGAACATCATAGTTAAATACTGCTTCAACGTCATCTACATCAATACCTCTTGCAGCTACATCAGTTGCAACAAGAATCTCTGTTCTTCCATTACGGAACCCATTCATTACCCTATCTCTTTGTTGTTGCTTAAGATCTCCATGAAGTCCATCTGCGAAATATCCTCGTCCTTGTAAACTTGTTACCAATGCGTCTACTTGACGCTTTGTATTACAGAATACAAGAGATAATTTAGGATTATACATATCTAGAAGTCTTGACAGTACTTCTTCCTTATTCTTTGGTTTTACTTCATAATAGTACTGCTCAATCTTAGGAACTGTTAATTCTTTCTTAACTACCTTAATAATTTGAGCATCGTGCTGATAGGTCTTAGCAATATCCATAATTGGCTTTGGCATTGTTGCTGAGAATAATATGGTTTGTCTTTCTTCTGGCATCTCTTTTAATATTGTTTCAATATCTTCCCGGAATCCCATATTAAGCATCTCATCAGCTTCATCCAATACTATCATCTTAACATAATCTAACTTTACAGTTTTTCTTCTCATATGATCCATAACTCTACCAGGAGTTCCGATAACAACCTGTGTTCCTGCCTTTAAGGATCTAATCTGCTTAGATATCTCTTGTCCACCATAGATCGGTAATACTTTAATTCCATGAAGGAATTTACCTAATTTTCTAATCTCTTCTGCCACTTGGATTGCCAACTCTCTCGTCGGACATAATACAATAGCTTGAAGATTTTTGCTCTTTGGATCTATCATTTGTAATAGAGGTATTCCAAAAGCTGCTGTTTTACCTGTACCTGTTTGTGCCTGTCCAACAATATCTTGACCTGTAAAAACCGCTGGTATTGCTTTGGCTTGAATAGGACTGGCTTCTTCAAACCCCATCTCTACAACTGCCTTTAGAATAGGCTCTGCTATTCCTAGTTCTTCAAATTTAATTATTTCCATTCTTTATTTCCTTTCTTATATCCACTTTTGCTTCATTAAGCATCAGTCTAAGAAAACACTTCTGCTTCTCGCAGAAAACCCACAAAAAAAACTCTTGGTCTATGTGACGAAGAGTTTTCGAATCTTATCATCCTACACTAATCCTTATTCACGCGTCTGTTTTAAGCGCTTACCTTGAGCATCATATCACAAGTTCTTTGATAATGTCAAGGATATCTTTTTAATTTATCTTTCCATTTTTAACCTTATATTATTCTAAGTTGTGCTTCTTTTTACAAATTGAGCAGGAACCACAGACTTCATTTCAACTTGCTTATGATTTATTAGATCTATTAGATTATCCACAATTCTCTTTCCTAGAGTGTCTACATCTTGTTTTACAGAAGTAATCTCTGGATAAAATAATGAGCCTATATATACATCATCAAATCCAACAATTTTTACTTGCTCAGGAATCTTGTACCCTCGAATTATACATGTTTTTATTGCTTCCATTGCAATTACATCTGAACTTGCAAATATCCCCTCAATATCTGGATGCTCATCTAACATTCTATTCACCAATTTGGTGTAGTCCAGATCAATTAACATCTTCTCTGTAGCTTCATACAAATAATATGCAACATTGTTATCTGTACATGCATCAACAAATGCCTTATATCGTTCATCAGAAGATAAATGCAAACTTAAGTCACCACTAACATGAGCCAACACCTTACAACCTTTCTCAATAAGATGCATGGTTGCTTTATATCCTCCATTATAATTATCGGATACAACTGCAGGTATATCCTGGGACAAAATCTGTTCTGCGGATATAACTGGCATACGAACATTTCCAAACAATTCAGCATTATCACTATTATGACTTGCAATAATAATTCCATCTACCATATTCCTTCTTAACATCTCAAGATAGATCTGCTCCTTTCTTGTCTCAAAAGAAGAATTACAAATCATTAGCTTATATCCCTTTTGAAACCCATAGTGCTCAATACTGCTTGACAGAGTTG
Source organism: uncultured Lachnospiraceae bacterium (assembly GCA_964485435.1). GTDB lineage: Bacteria > Bacillota > Clostridia > Lachnospirales > Lachnospiraceae > CAZAKD01. The sequence goes on along the minus strand of CAZAKD010000002.1, from coordinate 30,027 downwards.
CATAAAAAGGATGTGTCATAGATGGTATGATAAGCCCAAAAATCTTTGAGCTTTGTTTACTTAAAGTTCTTGCAACTTCATTTGGTTGATAATCTAGATCCTTCATAGCTTGAAATACTTTTGCTTTTGTTTTTTCACTAAGAGAGCCTCTATTATTTAGCACTCGGGATACAGTTGCAATGGATACCCCTGCCCTCAAAGCTACATCTTTAATTGTTATCATAGGCGCCTCCCTTAATGTCCTTCATTAGCCTTTAACTGCGCCGTCAGATACTCCTTTTACGATATGCTTCTGTAAAAATAAGAATAATATAATAATAGGTAAAATCGATACTCCTACTGCAGGAAATATCAACTCCCAAGGGTTCCCATATTGTCCTGAGAGATTCTTTGCGTAATATAACTCAAGCGTTAATGTCTTTCTTTCCGAGTTACCTATAATAAGGAAAGGAAGCAAATAATCATTCCATATCCACATTGCATTTAATATAATTACTGTAACAGTTGTAGATTTTACAAGTGGAAATACTACCTTAAAAAACAACTGAAATATATTAGCTCCATCAATTACCGCCGCTTCTTCCAGAGACTGTGGTACACTTTTTAAGAATCCATGATATAAAAATACGGATAGACTTAATCCGAATCCTCCATACATTATAATTAAACCAAATACATTTTTCAATCCTATATTCTCCATTAAGTTAAGAAGCGGATACATAACTGATTGGAATGGAATCAACATGGCCGCTGTAAAGGAATAAAATAATACTTTTGATAATACAGATTTACTTCTTACCATAACCCATGCTGCTAAAGATGACACCAAAACTAACAGGGCTACAGATATTACTGTAATTAGAACCGTATATCCAAGGCTTCCTAACAGGTTTATCTGTTTTATTGCATTTAGTATATAGCTAAAATCCCAAGTACTAGGCAATGATAAGGGGCCCTTCACAATCTCAGCCTGTGACTTAAATGAGTTGATAAATAAAAATCCAATTGGAAACAGTGTGTATAATGCAATAATGGTTAAAATCAATATAAGTAAAGTATTACTTAGTATATGCCTGCCTCTCATTGTCTTCATTATGCTTCTACCTCCCGCTTCTTAGTAATTGATACTTGAATTAATGTAACCGTTGCAATTAGTATAAAGAAAATAACTCCTTGTGCTTGAGCTAAACCATAATTCGGTGGAGCAGCATCTTTTGTCGTCCTTAATATTTGTAATGCTAATAATCTTGTATTAAAATCACCATTGGTTAATGCAATATTCATATCTAGCATCTTAAAACAATTCGCTAAGGTTAAGAAGAATACAATTGTAAATGATGGCATTAACATTGGAACCGTAATATGCCTAAACTTCATAATTGTATTAGCCCCATCTATCTCAGCAGCTTCGTATAGCTCAGATGGTACATTATTAAGTCCATTAATATAGATTAACATCATATACCCAGCCATCTGCCATGTTGCCATAATCACTAAGGCGAACAGTGCCTTATATGTATTTTGCGTCATATTGGTTAATATTTCAATATGTATGATTCCATTTTCTCCAAATAATATTTGTGAAAAAACAATCTGAAAGATGAACTGCCAGATGAATCCTAATGCTAAACCTCCAAGCAAGTTAGGCATAAAGAAGATTGCTCTAAATAACCCAACCCCTCTTTTTATCTTTGTAAGCATAAGGGATAATCCCAGAGACACTATATTAATAACGACTACTGCAACTAGTGTAAATTGAACTGTATAGATAAATGCATTGCGAAATTTCTCTGTCTTAAAAGCAGTAACATAATTCTCAAATCCGATTAATGCCTCATACCAATGTTCTCCACCTACAAAATAAGTACCTCTCCAAGCTGTAAATGAATATACAACCCCCATAATAAATGGTAATAGAATTACCAAAATAAAAAGAGCAACCGCTGGTATTGCTAAAATGAGAAACCACTTCTTATAATAACGTTCCATATACTACCTCCTAAATTGTAAGAATAATGACATAACTTACTATAATTTGTTACAAGTTATTGACTAAAATATTATCTAATGTTTTCGCTTATTTAAATAATTATTATTCTTATCTTATATAATATAGGAATATTGCTTAATTGTCAACCGTTTACCTAATAATATAATGTGCACTTTGTTGCTTTTATTAAGGATAATATTGTCCTATACAATTAGTTCTAAATATATAATTTCTATTCTAGATTTGCAAAACGATAGCCCAGTCTCATAAGTCTGGGCTATCGTCAAGTAATATATTATCGATATATTGCTCTTAGTTCATCTCTTGCCATTGCTTCACAGCATAATCTGCAATTGCATCATAATCTGCTTGTGACCAGTCAGCTTTTGTTAAATATTTTTCCATAACCTCTAATCCTACAACGTCTCCAGACCAGTTTGAAGGAGCACCTGCATATGGGTTAGATAATGTGTTGCCAGCTTTTAAGTATTCTAAGATTGAAGTTCCTAGGCAATCCTTAACAGTTGTAGTTGCTGGATCTGCATTATAAGGAATAAAAGCAAAATCTTCTGTTACATACTTTTTACCAACTTCAGATGTATTTAACCATACTAAGAATTCTTGAGCCGCTTTTTGATGATCTTCATCCACTTTAGTATTAACAGCATAGTACATCGGTACAAATACTGGAATAGTACTGTTCATTTGTTCAACAGTTAATCCATCTACTTTAATATCATCAGCTGTCACAGGCATCTTAACTGGTAAGAATGTTAATCTATCAGCTACTTCTGGATTTACCTTTTGAATATTAGTAAATGCCCAGTTACCTTGTTTCATGAAGATAGCTTTACTATCAGCTAAATTTTGAACTGCTGCATCATATCCATTCGTTGTTGAGTTAATCATCTCAGCTCCACGAGCTAATGCGCCATCTTGACCAGCAACATGTGAAGTTTTAAGTTCTAACGCCTGTGCATATTTTGTAAACGCACCTCTTAATCCTTCAACTTGTTCATCTGTAGATCCTTTTGCTTCTGAAGCATTTCTAAATACAGCATTAATAACAACATTGATAAAGTGATCTCCATAAGTCCATTTTTCAGAACCGGCTACTGCAAATACACCTGTAAGATTAGCTGCTAAGCCAGTTTTAGAAGCTGCAAGTTCAAATTCAGTACCACTTAATGTAACTTTGCTTGCTTTACCATTTTTAATATAGTCATCTAATGCAACAACTGTATTTTCCCATTCTTCATAAGTAGCAGTGATAATTGCAGCAAGAACTGCATCTTTATTATCTGCTCCAAATAGATCAGAAATCATCTGCGTATCTACTATGTAACCATATCCCTCAACATTGTAAGGAATACCATAACTGTTTGCTCCATCAGATGTTAATCTAAGTCCTTGAGGAACTGCATCTGCTAGTTCTTTGAAAGCAGGAACTGTTGCATTGTTAATATCAAGTGCAAATCCGCCTTCTTCCCATTCTTGAAGTTCAGATAATGTTTGAATTGTAAATACCGCAGGTTTATTTTTTGAATTCATCTCTGCTCTCAGAGTTTCCATATGATCCTGACCTGAACCAATAGAAAATGCCTTTACCTTAATTCCAGTTTCTGCTGTATAAGCTTCTGCCATCTTCTGGAACGCTTCTGCATTCTCGCCCTTTGAGTTATACACGTATAGTTCATCTACTTGAGTAAAACCTGTATCTTCTGTCTTTTCATCTGTAGTTCCTTCTGTAGTCGTTCCCTCTGTAGTAGTCTTTGTCTCCTCTTTGTCTTTACCTCCGCATGCAGCAAGTAAAGCAATTGACATTGTTAATACCAGTGATAGTGCTAAAATTTTCTTGAATTTCCCCATGTTTCTTCCTCCTTTTTATACACACTCTGTGTTATTCCACAATTATTGTGGATTATATTCTAATATAATTATTATGGTGCTTATGTACTATAATTAAACTATAATTATATCAGATTTAATTGTATTATATAGTTACTTTGTTTAATTGTCAACCGTTTTCATAAAAATATTTTGTTTAGTTTTTAATTTTTTCGTAACTCTTTATATTTTCTTAATTTATGCGAAATACACTTACCGTTTCGCTAAGGCGATTTGATTCACCTTCCAATGCTGCAGCTGCTTGATTAAGCGCTTCCACTGCCTCTAGTTGATTACCTGCTGAGACTCCTAATTGTTCTGCTGCGGCAACAGATTGTTGTGATGTAGCAGATATGTTTTCCACCGCATCTAGAGTATCGTTTTTGGCTTTCTCCATATGAGTTATCTCTCCAAGGATACTAGTCAAATTAACAGCAAGGTTCTCAACCTTATCATTCACCTGATCAAATATAGCCATCGTATTATTTAGCGCTTCTTCTTGTGATGAAGCTATATCATCTGCTTGCTTTACCGTTCCAACTGTCTTAGTTGTTTGTTCCTGAATCTCATCAATAATCATCCCTATTTGCTTTGCCGCTTGAGAGGATTGTTCTGCAAGCTTCCTAATCTCATCTGCAACTACTGCAAAACCTTTTCCTGCCTGTCCAGCCCTTGCCGCCTCTATAGAAGCATTCAGTGACAATAGATTTGTTTGTTCTGCAATATCATTAATGGTTTTTACAATTACACCAATTGAATGAGATTTTTCTTCAAGAACCATAATATCGTCAATGGAGGACTTTGTAATATTGGTGGTGTCTTTTACCTTGCCCCCCAGTTCATTTACCATTACCATTCCATTGTTAATAATGTTCCTTGCATCTCTTGCAATGATGTCAATTTCATTGGTGTTATCAACAACAATACTAATCTTATCCGAAAGTTCTGCCATCTGTTGTAAACAACTTTCAGAATCAACAGCTTGTTGAGTCGCTCCCTCTTCTATCTCATCGATTGCACCAGATATCTCCTGAGTAGCTTGCAATAATATATGAGAATTATTGCTTACCTCCAATGCAGAACCATTTACATTCTTGCTAACACCATCCACCTTTCCAATTAGGGTGCCCATACTAGCTATCATATTGGTTATACCTTTGCCCAATATGTTAAATTCATCTTTTCGTTTTATCTTTACTTTCACAGTAAGGTCGCCATTAGCTGCGAGCTTTAGCACATCATTGGTCTTGCGGATTGTATTTCCAATACCTGATGCAATATAAGTACCAACAAAAATAGCAATCATACTCGCAAAGATAACGATTCCAATTGTTAAAAACAATTGATTCTTTGTTTGCTGTGTAATTGCAGAGTAAGGAATAATAGAGCATATTGTAGTGTTACCTTCATATACCTTTGCATAGGTATACAAATACTTCTCATTATTGTGCTCAATATATTCGAACCCAGTGGTATCTTCTCTTTCTAAAGATTGTTTGTAGAATTCTTTATCAGAAAAAGAAAAATCCTCCTCCTCTTTTCCAGCATATAATTCTCTACCATCATTCGTTACAAATCCTACAATGGCATCGTCACCTAGATTTACATCTTCAAGCAAGTCACTTACCATCTCTGTATCAACATCCATCACTATAAACCCTACAGGCTTATTGCCTTTATTAGTAAGACTACGTATAAGCGAGATGCTATAGTCATTTGACGTTTTTCCTAACTTCTCATCTAAAAATTCATGTCTGCCAATCCAATATTGCTGTTGTCCAGATTCTACAAATGTTTTTCCTTCTGAAGATTCCAAAAACTCATTATAGACATTCCCTTGAACTGCTTTACCCGAAGACATAACATTACCGTACATTGAGAAAATATATACTCCAGACATGAATGTATCCGAGGCACTTGTAGATAAAGTAGTCTTACTCCCTGTTTTGTAAGCAGCCTCCTCTTCTCCTGGATTGTCTCTATAACTTCCTGAATAGTAATTTTTTATAGTTATATCAGCATTTAATTGAAGCGACTTTGATACTATCGTATTATAGGCCAATTCAAAATACTTACTAATTGTATTTACGTTACTTTGAGTAGATACCTCATAATTCTTAATTATTTCCCTTGAAGAATTACGATAAGATACCACCCCTAATAAAACAATTAGTAAAACGGGTATTAAAAATGATCCAATTAAAGTTGCCCTTATGCTTCTAATACGTAAATGTTCTTCTTTCATTTTCTTTATATTTTCATTTCCTTTGAGTCCCCTTTTAGATATACGCTTAAACTTATTTAATTTCCTAGGAACTATTTTATTTAGCAATTTTCTTTCTTTTAAATTTAGGTATTTCTTTTTTTCTCTTCTTCTTTTAGTAAATTTCATACAACTTCCTCCTCTCCATAACTTACAATAATGCTATCTGCTATAAAAGTAACCTAATTTTTTTATTTTGTCAAGCGTTTACATTATCAAATGTTTTAGCATTTTCGTCTATTTTCGTTTTTCATTGTAATAATTTACTATCAAACTATATTTTATTATGCAACTTTTAACACATTTTATTAAATACTCTATACCATTCCCATTGGAATATTTATTAAATGTGTTCATCAATTGATTACTTTTCCTCAACTTTCTAAAATACATTATATTTCAACATATATCGCCTTTTTTAATTGACTTTTTACCAAATAATTCTTATACTGTACTTATGTCTGGTATTTTATTAAGGAAGGTGTATCTATGCATTGGAGAAAAATTCAAACTAATCAAGCTGTTCCGGGTATGGTCGTTGCGGAAGATATATATACCTATAACAATATATTAATCATAAGTCGGAATACTTGTTTGACAGATCGAATCATAACAAGATTAAAGTTTTACTCAATATACGAGATTCCAGTCTTCATCAAAGATGAAATCAAAACAAAAGTAACACAAAGAGAGCAAGCTGAAGAAACCTACTATTCCAACGTGAGAAACACACAGGAATATAAGCAATTCAATAGTGCTTTTAATTCTACTGTAGATAATTTCAAAGATGCTATGGATGATGTTATCATAGACGGTGGCCCAATCAATACTACATCATTATTCTTTGATACAAGCAAAGTCTTAGGCGAAAGTAGAAATGGATTCCACATACTTAGCATGCTACATAGCACAAGAAAATACGATGACTTGACTTATGTCCACTCTTTAAATGTATCTTTAATTTGTAATGTCTTTGGAACTTGGCTTAAGCTTTCTCCAGATGAGTTACAAGCACTAACCTTAGCCGGTCTTCTTCATGATATTGGTAAGATTAAGATACCAGAAAATATTATAAGAAAGCCTGCGAAGCTTACAGATGTGGAATTTATTACTGTAAAGATGCATACTGTAAAAGGATATAATATATTAAAAGATAAAAATATTGATGAAAGAATAATGAATACTGCCTTAATGCATCATGAGAGATACGATGGTAGTGGATATCCGAATGGATTATTAGGACATCAGATTGATAATTTTGCCAAGATTATTGCTATTGCTGATGTTTATGATGCAATGACTTCTGCTAGAATATATCGCGGTCCAATATGTCCGTTTGAAGTAATCGAGCTGTTTGAGGAGGAAGGATATCAAAAGTATGACCCACATTACCTTCTTACTTTCGTAAACGGAATAGTTCAAACCTATATGCACAACGATGTACGATTAAGCAACGGTCAAAAGGGTCGCATTATTATGATCAATACAAACGCCCTAACTAAACCCGTGATTCAAACCAAAGAAGGATTCCTTGATCTATCAGAACACCCAGACATCTCAATTACAGAATTATTATAAATATAAAATAATAAAGGTTGTAGCCTAACTTATTAGACTACAACCTTTATTATTTTATTAAGTTCAACGATTATCCTACTTTTAACTTAAACTTTTGAACTGCTTTTTCATCTTCTACATCAACTTTTTCCATACGAGCACCCAGTAATTGAAGTTTTTTATCAAAGTCTTCATATCCTCGTTCTATGAATTCTATTTGATCTACTATTGTATAACCATCTGCTGTCAGCCCTGCTACAACCAAAGCCGCACCTGCTCTTAGATCAGGAGCACTAACTACTGCACCTGTTAATCCATTTACACCATCAATAATAGCTGTATTCCCCTCAACCTTTATGTTTGCTCCCATCCTAGCCAACTCATCAACATATTTAAATCTATTCTCAAATATACTCTCTGTTACTATACTTGTTCCTATGGAAATAGATAGTAAACTTGACATCTGAGGCTGCATATCTGTAGGAAATCCAGGATATGGAAGAGTCTTGACATGCGTATGTCCCAACACTTTATTAGCTACAACCCTTACTGAATCATCAAATTCCTCTACCTGAGCACCAATTTCAACTAACTTAGCAGTAATTGCTTCTAGGTGTTTCGGTATTACATTTTTAACAAGAATATCACCTTTGGTCGCTGCTGCTGCACACATAAATGTACCAGCCTCGATCTGATCTGGAATAATAGAGTATTCACTACCTTTTAATTCATCCACACCAGTTATTCTAATTACATCTGTTCCGGCGCCTTTGATCTGAGCACCCATACTATTTAAGAAGTTTGCAACATCAACAATATGAGGTTCTTTGGCGGCATTCTCTAGTATGGTTTTGCCTTCTGCTAAACATGCTGCAAGCATAATATTAATTGTTGCTCCAACACTTACCACATCTAGATATATGTGCTTACCTTTTAGCTCCTCAGCTCTAGCATCAATCATACCATATTCAATACTAACCTTTGCTCCTAATGCTTCAAATCCCTTTATATGTTGGTCAATTGGTCTACTTCCAATATTGCAACCACCTGGCAATGCAACTTGTGCCTTTTTATATTTACCCAATAAAGCTCCTAACAGATAGTAGGAAGCTCTTATTTTACGGATGTATTCATAATCTATACTTACTGAACCAATATTACTTCCATTAATTTTTACTACATGTTTGTTTACACGCTCTACCTTAGCACCGATTCCTTCAATTGCTTGTAATAACACATTGATATCTCTAACATTTGGCAGATTCTCAATGGTCACAGTCTCGTTAGCCATAATAGCAGCTGCTAGTATGCCTAATGCTGCATTCTTTGCTCCACCTATACAAACCTCTCCAACGAGCGGTCTTCCACCTTTAACAATATATTGCTCCATCGCGCACCTCTATTTTTTATAAGTTGCACATAATTATGCAACTTAATTTGTATACTTTTTCTAATATGATTATACCACAAAGTTTCATATTGTAAACTTTTAATTACAATATCCTTACATTTTCTTTATATTTCCATTATTACCAATATAATCCAAGAATGCTTCTTGAATCTCTTCCATAACCATTTCTACATCTTTGCCTTCACCATCTATAACTATATCTGCATATTTTTCATATAGAGGATGACGTTCTTCAAATAGTGCTTTTAGATCTTGATCCTTCTTTAATACAACACCCCTTTTTCTTATATTGCCAAGTCTATTGCTAATAGTTTCATAGCTTAACTTAATATATATAATTACACCGTGTTTCCTATGATGTTCCATAGCATTTTCTCCATATATCACACTTCCACCTGGAGATATGACAGAATCGGTTGTATTGATATCTAGGTTTACTCTCTCTTCTATCTCAATAAATGTATCTAATCCTTTTTCCTGGATGATATCTTTCAATAATTGCTTCTCTTGATCCTGAATCATTAGATCTGTATCAATGAATTGAAATCCAAGCGTTTTTGCCAATATTACACCTATAGTACTCTTTCCTGCTCCTGGCATCCCAATTAAAACTACATTTCTCATTGCACTATAAACCTTTCTTGTTATTTCTAACTCTTTTTTTCTTTTTAACTGAATATCCAAAGCTACCAAGCTTCTCTCCTAGGTCAAAATATTCACCATGGGAGTATACAATTGGATTTGCTTTATCTAATTCAAACTTATGGTTTTTATTCATATACTTTTCATCTACATTAACACCTAATACTTCTCCGATAAACATATGATGAGAACCTAATTCTACGATATCTTTTACTCTACATTCAATATTAACTGGAGATTCTTCAATTAAAGGAGCTTGTACATATTTTCCTTGCACTTTATTTAATTTCATCTCCTTAAACTTGTCCACATCTCTCCCAGATCTAACTCCACAATAATCTACTGCCCGAACTAAATCCCTTGTTGTAAGATTAATAACAAATTCCCCAGAATTCTTAATGATATCATAGGAATACCTTTCTGGTCGAACAGATATATATACCATGGCTGGATTGGTACAGATTGTTCCGGTCCATCCTACTGTAATAATATTATCCCTTTTACCCTCTTCCTTGCAACTAACCATTACTACTGGCAAGGGATATATCATGTTACCTGGTTTCCAAAATTCTTTTCCCATTATCATTCCTCATTCTTTACTTTCCACTTATTCCTCTTAATATTTTATCACATATTGTCGATATATAATATAGCATTTTTATACCATAGATCCAAAAGCAAAAGAGGTGAATTATATGGCTACCAACTATTTAGATATAGAGTCTACTAACGGCATTGTCCCAGAAAAGGTAAAGCAAAGTCTTAAGTTTAAAACTGGAAACTTTGTTTGGCGCGTTCGATTTAACATACCTCTAAACCCTCAGTATGTAAATAATGTGAACCTTTTTGTTACCACAATGGGCCAATCTCCATTAAAAACAAATATACGCTATGATTCTGTTAATAATTATATAGAGATTGAACCTATAGAACCATATGCCCAAAATACATCTTATATCCTTAATATCTCCAAAAATGTGCGTTCAAAAGGTGGTAAAAAATTAAAAAATGATGTTAAAATTCAGTTTAAACTATAATTATAATCATCTTTCATTTTGTAACGCCATCATAAGAGATGGAATCAATTGTTTTTTCCTTGAAACAATACCTTCAAGTACAATCTCTTTTTCTGCCGTTGGACGGCGGAATGCCTTCCTTACTAGCTCTGCTGCCCCATTACCTTCATAAAGAAGATCCGTAGATTCATCTATGATATTCGTTAACATAAAGAATATCATAGAGACTTTATGGTCAGAAAAGGCTTTCTCCATATATGGAACTAGTTTTTCTTTTATTGACTCTAATTCTTCTGCATTCATTGAATTAATTTGTCCAACACCGAAAACAATATCATTTGCTGTAAACTTCTTAAAGTCTTGGTAGAATATCTCCTCTGGTGATCGGTTCTTAAGATTGCTTCCTGCTGCAAACATCTCTTGTGCATAAGACAATACATCTATATTAGCAATCTCAGCAAGGGCTTGTGCCGCAAGTTTATCTACTTCTGTACAAGTTGGAGAGCGATAGACTAATGTATCTGAAATAATAGCGGAACAAAGCAACCCTGCAATATATGGTTCAATTGGAACGTTATTCTCAACATACATTTGATATATAATAGTCGCTGTACAACCCAATGGCTGATTTCTAAAGAAGACAGGACTCATTGTTTCAATGCTTCCTAATCTGTGATGGTCAATAATTTCTAGAATCTCAGCTTCTTCTAAACCATCTACTGCCTGAGAGCGCTCATTATGATCTACAAGAATCAATTGTTTCTTTTTTGCTCCTAATAGATTTCTTCTAGAGATCATTCCAGATAATCTTCCTTTACTATCAACAATCGGGAAGTCCCTAAATCTTTTATTTGCCATAATTCCTTTAATTTCATCTATAAAATCTTCCTTTGTAAAAGTGATTAGACCATCCTTTTTCATAAAGAAGTTAATCGGCATACTTTGATTAATCAATCTTGCAACTGTAAATGTATCATATGGCGTACGTATAATTGTACAATTTTTATCTTTTGCAAGTTTACTTATTGTAATTGATATTGGAGCTCCTTCACATACAATAATACAATCTGCATTCATTTCTATAGCACTCAATTGAGATTCGTACCTGTTTCCCAGTATTACAAGGTCATGTTCATCTATATAATTTTCCATCAAATCTGGATTTGCCGCTGCTATAAGAACCTTACCTTTAGATAAGTATGAGTCTATATCCCCTACTACAATTTCCCCTTCTAGTGTTTCAATAATATTCTTATAAGGTGTTTTTGCTGTTGCTAATATTCTACTGTCGTATATATCCATATAAGTTCTAGCAATGTCTCCTACTGTAATTAATCCCTCTAAAACATTACCCTCTTTTACAATTGGGAGAGTAACAATGGTGTTGGCACTCATATATTCCCAAGCTTTTTTAAGAGATATATTATTTGAGGCACCACTCACTTGTCTCATATCTACGTCTTTTACTTGCATTCTAACATCTGGTAGATAACCAGGAGGGTATACTCCAAAACGTTCTAATACAAATTGAGTCTCTGAATTAATTTGTCCTGCACGTTTTGCAATATAATCTTTCCCTGTTATTTTTCTTTTTAATTCTGCATATGCAATCGCAGAACAAATAGAATCTGTATCTGGATTAATATGTCCTATTACAGATATTGGCCTGTTATATTCTTTCATCTTACTCCTCCTCGAACTTGTACCAATTCTAATCTTAACGATATTCCGGGGTATGAATTGTGTGATATTTTAAATTTTGATACTTTGGATCCTGTCCTATTAGATCTTCAACATTATCTTTTTGATAATCAAAGATAAGTACAAAATTCTCTTTTTTTTCAATCATTACAATCATTACATCCATTAATTCCTCTAACATTCCCCTACTCAAATCACTTGCATTTTCGATTATAAGGCCTTTCTTCAGGAATTCTATAATCTTTCCATTGGAGAAGCCATCATTTAATCGTTCTGCCTTAATTTTACCTATTTGTGATGATTTAATATAACCCAATTTAAATAGGGCTGTCAATAGTTTCTTTATAAGTTCCCTTTTTCCAAGATCATTTTGTCCAGTAATAAATATTGGTAAAACGTAGCCTTTTTCTGATATCTCCTCAAAAAGAAAGAGGATTTGTTCTTTAATAAAAGTTATTTCATCTTCTTCATTTTGATTATTAGGCTTCATCCAAATAAATTCCTCAATTTGGGCTCCATAATTATAATACTCCTTCAATAATCTTGCTTTATCCACATAGAGTCCTTCACCAAACCACAGAATTATTCTATCACATTCTCTAACGCAATCATCTCCATTCCCTGCTTTATGATATATCTTTGCTAATTCATATCCCCATTTTTCAATATATTCTAAACTTTTCAATTCTTCTAAGTCATCTATTAAAATATCAAGGTTTTTCTTTTGAGCTTTATGTAACATATATTTTATAATATTATAATCTATATCATTGTGCGTCTTATCTTTATATTCTTCAAGATATTTAGTTGCATCTTCAAACTCTCTTAACCCTATACTAATGCGAACCAACGATGCTAATGATCTTTTGGAGATTTTATTATCATACAACTTCAATAGAATTTCTTTTGCATGCTCATACATTGCATTCTTTTCTAAAACTTCAATCACTAAATTTAGATAGTTTACTTCTTTTATTTTATTCCAATTCATAGTATTCACAACTTTTAATGCTTTGCTATATTGTTTAGATTCCAGTGCTTTTCTTATTTCAATCATTCTTAGATGAATTATTCTTTTGTTCATACCTATGTTCCTATAGGAACAAAATCCCGTTCCTTTTTCCTTTCGTATTATTTCTCCATATAGAATATTCAATACAAAATCTACATTTATATTACCATTCAACAACCTCTAAAACAAGTGATATACACAAAAAGCACTTACTAAATGTACAGTAAGTGCTTTTTTCTTATTTAATTATTTTATCTTTTGTATTGATTATCTTTTGTACTAATTATCTTTTGTACTTTCTAACTACATTATCTTTTGTATAAATTTCATATGTATATAATATCAAAAGACATTATATATAATTTTATAATCGGAGGTGTTTTTTTCGACCTTGTATTCCTACTAACCTATCTTCATAACAAATATCTTTATTGTTAAAAGTTGCATCTTCTATGGCTTCTAATTCAATATAATGATGAATTTTTTAAGTGATTGACATCCTTTTTCTCTCCGATTGATATATGTATTCACATACTTAGGACATTCTATTTTTATTTTTTTATCATAAAGGTTTTTCTTGTAGAAATACTATTCATCACGCCATTCACATATTGAACGTTGGGGTCCTCATCTTTTATTCCCACTGGAATCACCTTCCTCTCTATTTTCTGAATAGATGATAATTATCATCTTGTTGTTTGTTGTGACTTAATTATATCAATAGTGTGTTAATATGTCAATATGTTTTTAAGTATTTTGTTAATTTAGTATTTTCCTTGTAATTAACAGTTTTCGTCAGTTGCTATCTCTTGCGCTCTAAAATTCCTCATTCATATCTTCTTTTTATTTGGAATATATTATAATAACAAGCATTTTAGAGAGGTCTCTCATGGATAGTAGCATTCAATGCCAAGATATAATCTATAGTAATGAATATCTTGACCTTATTTTAAAAGCACAAACATCTGAAGATACTATAGCACAGATCTTCAATCCTGTTTGTAGGCAAAACCTCGATCATCAATTTATCATAATTCAAGTTAATGCTCCAAATGTTACTCAAGATGCTTTTACTCGTTACGAGTATACTACTTTTCCAAATTGCTTCGGATTACTTGATATGTCTGCATTAGAAAGCGCAGGAGTAATTCGGCTACAGAATATTCCAGGGTTTTCATTGCGCGGACAGGGAACTTTAGTTGGCATTATTGATACCGGAGTTGATTATACACTTCCACTCCTAAGATATGGGGATGGTACTACTAAAATAGTTTCTATATGGGATCAAACCATACCC
>CAZAKD010000002.1:8444-15241 GCA_964485435.1 uncultured Lachnospiraceae bacterium | reverse complement strand
TACCCCACACAGAATCTAACGGTACCCTCCTATATGGCACTGAATATACGGAGTCACAGATCAATGAAGCTTTGCAATCTGAGGATCCATTTTCTATTGTTCCAAGTACAGATAACATGAATCATGGTACGCCTCTGGCATCTTTGATTGTGGGAAATAGAGATGAAGCTAACGGTTTCTCAGGTGTTGTTCCTGATGCAAAATTAGTAGTTGTTAAATTAAAAGAAGCCAAAAAAAACATACGGGATTTATACCTTATACCAGATGAGGTTCCTTGCTATCAGGAAAATGATATTATGTTAGGTATACAATATTTAATAGCTGTAGCTAATCGACAAAAGAAGCCTATTGCGATCTGTATTGCCCTCGGTACCACTCAAGGTGCTCACGATGGAAGAGACTCATTAAGTCAATACATAAATTATAAAGGCATACAAAATGGAATTGCAGTTATATCTGCTGCTGGAAATGAAGGGAATAGAAGACATCACTATTACGGGGTAATAAATAAGCTTCCTGGCTTTGACACAATTGAAATAAATGTTGGTCAAGAAGAAAAAGGCTTCTCATTAGAACTATGGGGAAGCACTCCAGGCATATTCTCAATTGACATCACATCACCAAGTGGCGAATATATTCCAAAGATTCCTGCACGACTTGGAGAAAGTAGAGTATTTCGATTTCTATTTGAAGATACCGTTATATATGTAAATTATTATCTCGTAGAGTCTGATACAGGGGACCCTTTCATTTTTATTCGTCTATCTAATCCCTCTACTGGTATTTGGCGCTTTAATGTTTATGGAGAGGGAGATCTTCTCTTAGACTTTCATTCGTGGCTTCCATTGACCGGATTTATCACACCAGAGACCTATTTCTTGCGCCCAAATCCAGATACTACACTAACTTCTCCATCCAATGCCATTGTCCCGGTAACAATTACAGCTTATAATCACCATGATGATAGTCTATTTATTGATGCAAGCAAAGGATTTAATAGATTTAATTACCCCAAACCCGATGTAGCTGCTCCAGGAGTAGGTATTATAGTTCCATCCTCCCAAACCTCTTATACTACATATACAGGAAGCAGTATTGCCGCTGCTATTGGAACCGGTACTGCCGCAATGATATTGGAATGGGGAATTGTAAGAGGCAACCTTCCCAATACGGATAGCATTGAGGTTAAAAACTTTCTTATACGCGGGGCACGAAGGGATCCTTTGCAGTCTTATCCTAATCAACGTTGGGGATTCGGAATTCTTGATATATTTAGAACCTTTGAAAGCTTTAGGTAATAAAAAGGATATGCTTTAGATCACAGCATATCCTTTTTTGCTATAAGTTATTATAATAGTGTTGAGTTTTCTTAATCTCGTCTGTAACTTCAATCTTTTCCTTTTCTAGTGCTCGTATTCTTAGCTCGTATTCTCTACGCTTTTTATTCTTTTCTCTATAATATCTTGTCATAGCCTCTTCAAATAGAGGTTGGAGGGTAAGTCTCTCACGGATATTTTTAGAGAAAGGACAATATGTGGCAAGGATTTCTCTCACTACCTTATTCAGTCTGATTGCCCCGTTAGATTCACTTTTCATCCATAGTATATAATCAATTAGGAATATTTCACGTGTATTATTTCTTCCTTTTTGAATTTGCATTTTAATCTTTTCACGCTTTTCCTCAGTTAATTCCCTATTCTTACGATAGAATTGTATATAGTCTACATATTCTGAGGTTAATGACTTCTCACTTATATTGTTCCATGCAGTTCCTTGAATGGTTCTACATAATTCAAAGCGAAAACGACCGAATGCTTTCATAAGCATCTCAACAAGATCACCTTCACAGAATATTGGTAGCAAGAACCTTCCACTAGTGTCTCTCTTTTTACCAGTGATCTCTTGCCACATAACTGAATTAGTACCCAACATAGGAAACAATATAATATCAGGAAACACTTCTTTCATTATATACTCTTTTTTGATACCCTTCTCATTGTCATAATACAAGACTTCACGATAAAATACAGAATAATCAATTTTCAACAGATCATTAAAGGTTTTATTCACTATCTCTTTTGTCAAGTATAACTGTGATAAAGAGTTATTTATATTGTCTTGATATAATATTGGTACAAAGATACTAATTTGTCCATTTACAACTCGGTTGTTATAACAGAACATATTACTTATCTCATACTCCAGCTTTTTTAATGGATTTGTGAGGTAATCTCTCTCTTCTTCCTTGGTAATATTGGTCCTCTTTTTCATATCCCTTAAATTTTCAGCATAATCTAAATCAAATTCACTTTTTGAAGGTTCTTTTCTACCTTCATATATCTCAGTCAACCATTCTTTCATGTTGTAAACTTTACAAGGCCCCTTAGATACAACTTCATCTTCTAAAAAATATAGTTCAATACATTGATCTTTTGTCAAAAGATTCTCATCTATATATCCATATTTAAGGAAAAGATCAATTACCCTGTTTGTATTTTTCTCTTTGTGGGCTCTAACAAATATTTTAAGATATATACCATAGAATGAATCTGCAATCCTCTTCCGCAATCGACGAATAGAATCTTCAGTAGATGTTTTATCTTTAATATTAGCGAAGTCAGTCATAAGTTTCGATATATCTTGAGCTTCTTCATCAGAAATCATCGCATAACTTAAGATCTGAGATAAAGAATCTTTTAACTCTGATTCTGCCTTCTCATAATCTTGAGTAGTAAACTTCATCTGAATGTCTGTACTAACAGAAGCATCCCCTTTTTCTCCTTTTAATAATAAAAAGTATATCTCTTCCATTTTTTCTCTATCAGATTCTAGTTTATATCCCGCCTTTTCAACAAACAGTTTCTCAGTCTTATTAATTTCTTCTACTATGTCATCAACTTTTAATAAAATATCATCATTTTTTCCGCCGGCGTTTAATACATCTAGAGCTAGCTTTGCTACCGCCTTATATAAACAGTCAGTGTCTTTATTGATTAAGCCTTCAAAGAGCTCCGCAATGTATAAGGCTAATTGATTACATTCTTCATTTAATTGTTGAATGATCTGAGATTGTTCTGATATGTTATATAAAGTTACTTTATCACTATATGAGAAAAAGTCTTTTAAGATATCATTGGGAATCTTTGCACACTCAGAATAATATGCAACCCTTTTTCTGTCCAGTTCAATAGCACTTTCATACATCTGAATATTGTCTATTCCTCGAATTGGGCTTAGTATGTGTCCACTTTTTCTACACACCTCAATATATCCTTCATAATTATCCCTCAGAAAAGTATAGATACGATTTCCACAAGCATTTAAAGCTCTCATCGTTTTATCTAATTCATTCAGATATTTATTCAGATATGCAACCATCAGGCCTGGATAATCTTTATTTGCTTTCAGGATTTTCCCTATGTCCTCTTTTTTTTCTACAGGAAATGTGAAAATGACCAGGTTATCATATGCTATATAATTATTTATATAGGCACCTACGTAATAGTCGCTAATCCCCAAAAAACTTCCGGAACCTGCCAATGTCTTAATTCCATTGTTATACACCAGCACTCTACCTTTAAGTATTAAACTTATCGTATCTACCTTTTGATTTATCTCATATAAAACTGAACCCTTTTCAATCTGATTTACTGCATTTAAGTTTATCTTAATTGACATTCTATCACCTCTATAGATTGTGGTATTTGTAAAACCAATTTTCTATCTATTCCCTCATTAATCTACATCTATTATAAAACAAATTCTTAGTTCCGTGAAGTAATAATTCCCAAAAACACTAATTGTTTGATATAAATGGGCCTAAATACCTACAATTCAGAATAAATATTGTGTTCTTATTAAAAAAAAGCCTCATATCAATGAGACTTCTAATTTTATATTAATTCCGTGCGTCTTGCTTTGTATATTCCCCCATAGGCGTTACCTTTACAGTTAACTCGGTCCAGGTAGCCTTACGGCACACAAGAGTTTTTGCTTAGTGCTGCTTCATTCCTGACCTGACACGGTTCACAAATTCCTGTTGCGTAAGACCCAAACGTCAACGTTACTTATAAAGGGCAGCCCTACATTGAAATATCCGAGGCAAGACATCACCCCTGCTATAGCGGATTGTAGGTACAGGGCACCGCTAACTCCCCGGCTGCACGGAAACTTTTTGACTTTATTATATATATCTTTCTAGTGCAATATTTAGTATATATTCTTTTTTAGAACGTGTCAAGTACTTAATTATTCCCATCAAGCACCTTTTCCATTGCTTTTTTTTCTTGTCTCAAATCTTTAAAAAATTTAGACAACATTAGACTACATTCCTCTTCTAATACACCTGAAGTAACTTCAACTTGATGATTAAACTCTTTCATATTTAGAAGATTCATAATGGAACCTCCGCATCCAGCTTTAGGGTTCATGCTACCTACTACCACCCTTTTCATCCTTGCTTGTACAATTGCTCCTGCACACATTTGACACGGCTCTAACGTAATATACATAGTACAGTCTTCTAATCTCCAATCACCTATAACCTTATTTGCTTTTTGAATCGCGAGAATCTCTGCATGGGCCAAGGCACTTTTCTTACTATTTCTCCTATTATATGCTCTTGCAATAATCTTATTCTCATAAACAATTACACAACCTATGGGAACTTCTTCAATCTTATATGCCTTCATCCCCTGTTTAATTGCTTCTTTCATATATATTTTGTCCATTTCATTCCTCTTACTTGTCCTTCTAATGCTCAGATTTTGTAGACTTTATTCCTGTTTTCTGATATATTAATCATAACATTATTTATAAGAGGTGACAATATGGAAGTTCGCGGTTTTAATAAAACAACGCTACTTGATTATCCAAAACACATTGCGGCAACAATATTCGTTAGTGGTTGTAATTATAGATGCCCATTCTGTCATAATGCTTCCCTTGTTATGAATCCAGAAAACCAGCCAACGATTCCTAATGAAGAGATATTCAATACATTAAGGAAACGTAAAAATATATTAGAAGGTGTCTGTATTACCGGAGGCGAACCTACACTTTATAAAGATCTTCCCGATTTTATCCGTAAAATAAAAGACCTTGGTTTTAAAGTTAAACTTGATACCAATGGGAATAATCCCTCCATGTTACATTACCTTATCACCGAAAACCTCTTAGATTATGTTGCCATGGATATTAAGAATTCCCTTGACAAATATGGTACAACTGTTGGTATTCTTAATTTTAAGACAGATAAAATAGAAGAATCTGCTACTCTTTTAATGTCCAATTTAATACCTTATGAATTCCGCACAACTGTTGTAAAAGAGTTTCATGAAGCAAACGACTTTATTCAAATCTCCTCTTGGTTAAAAGGATGCAAGTCTTACTATTTACAGAACTTTATAGACTCTGGTGATACTATCTTCCCGGGATTAACAAGTTGTACTAAGGATGAGCTTCTATCTTATAAAAGCCTGCTAGATCCTTATATGGAGTCAGTAGAACTACGTGGAATTGATTAGTGAGGTGCAATCTTGCAGAAACAATATGAAACAAATCGTTTATATCTTAAAATACTATCTGCCAAAGATTCTTTGGCAGTTCTAGACTTCTATAATAGAAATAAAGACTTCTTGGAACCCTTTGAACCTGATAGAGCTTCTCTTTTTTATACGGATTCTTATCATCAAGCACAGCTTACCTATGAGTCCTATCTAATAAATGAATCACGAATAATACGATACTATCTCTATGATAAATCCCGTCCACAATACATTATTGGAACCGTGGCCCTTCAGCAGATTACAAAGGGTTCTTTTTTAAATGGTACTATTAGTTACAAGATGGATCAGAATTATCTTCGTCTAGGATTGGCAACAGAAGCCGTTTCTTTTTTAGTATGGTTTGCTTTTCAGAAACTAGGACTACATCGAATCGAAGCATATATTCTTCCCAACAACTTACCCTCAATTGGACTTGTGCAAAAGATAGGGTTTCACTACGAAGGAATCGCTCGATCTAGTGTCATACTTGGTGGTCAATGGTATGATCAAGTAAGATTCGCCCTTATAAATGAATAGACTGATACCAATATCCAAATTCCCCATTTACCTCTTCTCTTTCATTAATCGGCTTAAAATGTTCAAAGCCAAATAATTTTGCCATAGACATTTCTCTATCTTCATATACTCCAGGAACTCCGATAAAATATTTATTCTTATTATCTTCTATCTTTCTTCCAAATATTAAGTGTCTATAATTATAATAACCATGAAGAAGAAAACTATTATTACCAAGAACCCAATGCTCTATTGGAAATGAACCAATATCCTGTGGTTCAATTCGAACGCATTCTACAATACTTTTATCCTCAAAAGGAAACATCTTCATATATTTATCTAATATTCGAGTGGCTATTGGAGAACACAACGGGTCTGCCTCAATATCTTTTTCAATAGGCTTTTCAGATGTATTTTCTATTAAAATTTCATCTAAATCCGATACAATAGATACCTCTTCTTTATTATCTTCTTCAACTTTTTCATCAATATTTTCTAGTTCTTCTTGTTCTGTCTCTTCTACCTTAATCTCATCTGCTACATTAACCTCTTCTACTACCTGAATCTCGTTTACTATCTTTTCAGTTTCTTCTATCTTATCAGCTTTTTCTATTATTTTATTATCGTCTCTTTGAAGATTAGAGATTCGAATTGGCTCATCATCCCATTCTGATGCATAAAACTTGTCATCTTTATAGAATACAATAATTCCTCCCATTTCATCTAATGGAATTC
>CAZAKD010000002.1:0-8344 GCA_964485435.1 uncultured Lachnospiraceae bacterium | reverse complement strand
TTTTTTCGGTAAAATATATAGACTTTTAGTACTTGATTATTCACACTTGGAGCTTTTATATGTATCATTATCTTACATTGTTCATTTCTAGCCTCTACCCGTGCAAACCCAATATTTTCTCTTTTTGTTCCATTTTCATAATCATACATGTAAGAAACAATTCTCTTATAATCAGCCAAAGCACTCACTCCCTTTTAGAACATTATATGAGGGATATGAGTGCTTTATTACTTCTATTATTTTTCATATAGGTAATTACTTAAATCTGCAAATTGTTTTAAAGTAAGAGCTTCACCTCTAATATTGGGCATTACTCCTAAAGAGTCAATGGCGTCTTGAATAACTTCCTTAGAATATGAGAGCTCTGGAGAATTATTCAGACCATTTAGAAGTGTTTTTCGCCGTTGATTAAATGATGCCCGAATAATTCGAAACATTAACTTCTCATCTTTCACATCTACTGGTGTCTGCTTATGCCTTACTAGGCGTATTACAGCGCTTCCTACATTAGGGCGTGGCATAAAACAATTAGGCGGAACATTGGCAACGATACGGGGTTCTGCGTAGTATTGTACTGCTAGAGATAAGGCTCCATAATCTTTCGTTCCAGGGCCTACTTGCATTCTATCTGCTACTTCCTTTTGCACCATAATAGTAATGCTTTCTATGGGCACATGACTCTCAAATAGCCCCATAATAATAGGCGTCGTGATGTAATATGGTAGATTAGCTACAACTTTAATAGGTTTTCCTTGATTTTTTTCATCAACTAACTTTTTAATATTAACTCTTAAAATATCTTCATTTAATACTGTTACATTGTCATATTCTGATAAAGTATCTTCTAATATTGGAATTAGCTTTTTGTCAATCTCTACTGCGATTACTTCCCTTGCAGCTTCACATAGGTATTGAGTCATTGTTCCAATTCCAGGTCCAATCTCTAGAACCATATCATCAGCAGTGATTTGAGATGCTGCTATAATTTTGTCCAATATATGAGTATCGATAAGAAAGTTTTGACCATATTTCTTTTGAAATACAAAGTCATATCTCTTTAACACTTCAATTGTATTTTGTGGATTCCCCAGTGTAGCCATAAGTTACCTCATTTCTTATCTATACTTTAATGTAAACGATACATTGTTTTGGCATTCATATTGGTTATATGGACGACTTCATCATAATCTAGACCTTTTATTTTAGCGATCTCTTCTGCAATATATGGGATATTAAGAGAAGAATTTCGTTTTCCCCTGTTGGGAATTGGTGCAAGGTACGGACAATCTGTTTCTAGTACAATTCTATCTATTGGAGTATACTCTACTACTTCTTTTAACTTTTTCCCGTTCTGGAACGTGACAACTCCTCCTATTCCAAGGTAAAAGCCCATATCTAAAAATATCTTCGCACTTTCCAATGAATAAGAATAGCAATGAACTACGCCACTCATATCCCTTGACCCTGCTTCCTTCATCATATCAATTGTATCTTTCGCCGCATCCCTACTGTGTATTACCATGGGTTTATTTAATTCCTTGGCTAGTGACATCTGCCTATCAAACCATTCCTTCTGAATATGTGGATCTGGTTCCTTCCAGTAATAATCTAAACCAATCTCTCCAATAGCTACAACTTTAGGATCTTTCGCTGACTCTTTAAGCCAAAGAATCTTATCTTCATTAAGTTCTTCAACTTCATTAGGATGGACTCCTATTGCTGCATAGATATAAGGGTATTTATTTGCTAGTTCTATTGACTTCTTAGAAGTCTCAATACTTGCTCCTATATTAACCACATATTCAATCCCTTGATTAGGGAGGCTTTCTAATAGTTCTTCTCTATCATCATTAAACTGCTCATCATCATAATGGGCATGGGTTTCAAATATCATATATATTCCTCTTTCTATCACTACCGTACTACTCTTTTCAACTAGCCCCACTATTATAATATATCATCTGAAAAAGGACAAGTATTATATAATCCCGAGTTACCATTCTATAATCCTGTGTTACTATTCACAAACCATTTAGTAATCAGGAACGATGACACGAGTAAATGCTACTGAAAAAGGAGTTTTTGCACTCGTCGGCACTTAGGCTCTGTCCTTTAGAGCCTTATGTACCGCTACGTAGTGCAACTAAGCGAAAGCGTCTCCTTTTCAGTAGCAATTACTCGTGTCATCGTTCCGTCACTTAAGTCAACCGTGAATAGTAACAATCCTGCTAACGTACTATTTTATGTCCTTTCACAAAGGTATCTATTACGTCATAATCTTCATTTAGAACTACCATATCAGCATATTTTCCCACATCGATAGAACCAACCGAATCATACATATCTAACATTTGTGCTGGATTTTTTGTAAGTAATACAATCACTTCTTCCAATGGAAGCTTAGTGAAATCAATAATATTTTTTAGTGCACTCTGGGTAGTTAAAGTACTTCCTGCTCTTCCACCGCCACTGGCTAACTGAGCATCTCCTTTTACTACAACTACATCATTTACTCCTAATTTATAGTTTCCGTCTGGTAAACCAGTTGCCATGATGGAGTCTGTAACAGCAACTACTTTATCCATTCCTTTTGTTTTAAGAAGCAGACGAACAACTCCAGGATGCAGATGTCTTCCATCACAGATTGCTTCGCAATAGATATCAGATTCTAATACTGCACCCATAATTGCTGGATGATGTTGATGAAGTAACTTCATTGCGTTAAATGTATGAGTAGCACTATTTGCTCCTTTTTCAATGGAATCCATAGCCGTTTCATAATCTGCTCCGGAGTGACCTATTGCAACTACAATTCCTAGCTCTTTTAAACGTGGAATACTTTCTGATACTCCATCTATCTCAGGAGATACTGTAATATATTTTACTTCTCCATTGGCTGCTTTTTGATATTCTTCAATTAATTTTATATCCGGTTTAATTAAGAGATGTTCAGGCATTGCACCTTTATAGTCTGCAGCTAAAAATGGTCCTTCCAGATGAATTCCTATAAGTTTTGCACCATCTTTATAGTTTCCTTTTTGTTGGTTATACTGATCTATACACCAAAGAGTCTGTTCTTTTGTATCTGTTAAAATAGAACATAGCCATGAAGTCGTTCCTTGAGTGGCAAAATAATGGCTAATTTTATTAAAACCTTCGACTGTTGCAGCATTTACGTCTACATTGACAGCACCATGTGTATGAACATCTATAAATCCTGGAACTAACGTTTGCCCTTTCATATCATAGACTTCATAATCTTCACCAGAGATATCCTTATCAGTAATCTCTGCTATAACACCATCTTTAACTCGAATATTAACCCTTTTAAAACTTCCATTTTGATATACTTGTCCATTCTTTAATACTAATTCTTTCATATGCATACCTACTTTCTTATTATTTTTTATACAAACGTTTGCGTAAATATAATTACTTAAATACATTAAAACCTTGTATAATACAAATAGATCATGTTACAAAAACTTTTACTATATATATTATACTACAAATAGGAGGTACTATCATGAATTATGAGATTTACACAATACTAAATAAATCTGATATCATTCAATGTCCAACTTTTACTGTGGACAAATACAACTGGGGTGGGGAGTATCGACCAATTACCTATGGTAAGATGGCCTACATCAAAGATAAAGGATTATTCATTCAGATGACATGCGAAGAAGAAAACCCTCTTACTGCCTATGCTGAAAATGAAGATCCTGTTTTTCTTGATAGTGCCATGGAAGCCTTTTTAGAATTGGCTCCAGATACCAAAAAAGGAACATACGTAAACATTGAAGTGAATTCCAACGGTGCTATGCTCAATCGATATGGTCAAGTTCCTCCTGGGCGAAGGGTTTTTACTGATTTTACAAAAGGAGAGTGTATCTGTATTCCTCATAAGGAAGAGGGATCTTGGAGTGTGGACATTCATATATCAAATCAATATATTAAAGATCTATTTGGAATTGAAAGTTATCAACCAGGAGATAAGATACGCTGTAACTTCTATAAAATATGTGGAAGTAAGATTGAGACAGAACATTATGGTAGTTATACCTTAATAGATCAACCTTCATGGAATTTCCATCTCCCAGAGTTCTTTGCAGATGCAGTGTTTGTATAATCCTTAATGTGATTCAAAAGGCTGACTCATAGTTTCGCTATGAGCAGCCTTTTTTTATAGTAATTACATCTCAACAACGGGAATATTAAGAAGCTTACATACTTCTATCATACTATCTGCAACATCATCCCATACAATACTGTAGTGATGTGGAATTCCTTTTTCCATAATTTTTTCTACAACTTCAAGTACTGGGGATTCAATCTTAACATTAGCCATTACACCCTTTGTATAACGATCTTCATCTATTGCTGTTCCTCGAAGTAAAAATAGTTGATAAGACTCGTCAATATTACAAAAACGAGCAATTGTAACTTTTCCTTCTTTTAGAGAGCCGTATAATGCAGTTCCTTGTCCTGCAAGAGGATGATTCTCCATTGTTATTTCATGTTTTTTATTCATTAAGGAAGGAGCTGCATTACCACAGTGCCAGAAAGTCATTACATTTTCTTCTTCATTAATATTAATCATGTCAGTAATAAAAGTTGGTAAACCAGTCAGATAATTTTGTACAATTTGAGCTAGTTCAGCATCTACATCTCCTTCACAACCAATATTAACAGACTCATCTGCTAATCTTCCAAGGACGGCACATGGTGTTGTATGTAGATTACCCATCTCTGGCCAACATTTAATTGCAGCATAATCGTAACCTTGTTGTTTCATCAATTTCTTAAGGGATAGATATAACTTGGAATGATTCTCTAGGTGGCCTTCTGGAAGGTTCAAATTAAAGCTTGAAGATACCTTTTCCATGTCTGCTTCGTATTCTTCCTGAGGGAGCTTATCCATCTCGTCGAATACTACCTTGAGATCTGTTTCTTCCATTCTAATTCCAAATGTCCTACGTATTAATCCTTCATTGAACCCGGAATTGTAGAAAGCCGTTGGCCTATATCCAAACAAACCAAGTACTGTCCCTTTTAATTTTTTAACAGCATCATATGCTGATACTAGAGATTTTACTTTAAGTGCAATCTTCTCTTCTTCTTTATCTCCGTAGATTGGATAGCAAAGTCTTTCTAGCCTCTTTAAAGATGCAACATTCATGGTCAACGCCACTAATGCATTCGCATATAATCTATCATTTTTCTCAAATGGAATCTCATGAGGTGCCCATAATATCAAGGGCACTTCTAGATTTTCTGCAAGACAAGTCGGAATATCATCTCCAGTAAAAGCTCCATATAACATAATTACAAGATCAACAGCTTCCTTTTTAAACTGTTCAGAGATCTCTTCAACTGCATCAATAGAATCTCCCAATCGATTTGCTTTAATTAGATTAATTTGAGGCAGGTTTTCTTTGATCCAATCTCCATATTCCTTATCCCTTTTTAAAGGTAACTCTCTTGGCCACCTTCCAGAGAGAGTTGTAACAAACCCAACATTTAATTGCTTTTTCATTGTACTTACCCCTTTTCTAATAGTACTATTTTTCCAATACAATGGCTTGAGTTAAGTGTCTTGGACTATCAGCGTCAATTCCTTTTTTATTTGCAACATAGTATCCAATAAATTGACCAATAAATCCTATTAACGCTGCATATTGCTCGTCATCATAACCATAATCTAAGTCTAATAGATAATCTGCATCTTTCATTTCTTTAGATATACCTGCTCCTATAGCAACAGTTGTAGCACCATAACTCTTCATTTCCTTTAAGATAGAAGCTTCAGAATCTATTGATTTACTATGACATAATGAGATAATTAGAGTGTTCTCATCTACAAGGCTCATTGGTCCATGTCTATATTCCATACTGTAGTATGCTTCAGAGTTGGTAAGACCCATTTCTTTCATTTTATTCATACATTCATTGGCAACACCATAGTATACACCTTGCCCTAGTGTAATAAAGAGATTTAGATTTTCATTATCTTCTACAATGCTTTTTGCCATTTTATCTGTCTTAACCAATAGATCTTCCGCTACTTCATGATAACTTATCATATCTTCAATATCTTGTTTTTTACCGCCAACATATTTAGCTAAAATTACACTTAAATATACCATACTTGTAAAAGTACTTGTCATTATAATACTTTTCTCATCTGCATTTGGAGATAAGATCATATAGTCATTGTATAATGCACTGTCCTTATCACAAGTAATTGCTAGGGTTTTAACATTAGGGAACGTGTGTACTTTATCTATAGCCATTCTTACTTCTGTAGTAATGCTTTTTCTAGTAATTGGTAGAACCAATACTTTTCTATCACCTAAAAATACTTCTGGAAAATAATATAATTCTGAACATGGAACAGCTTTTGCAGGAATTTTATTATATGTTGAAAATGCATGAGCTGCAGTTTGGGCAAGGTATAATGAAGTTCCACATCCAGTAAAAATTAATTCATCATATTCCTCCTCTTTAGAGAAGGCTTTATCTAATACTTCATATATTTCCTCTAATGTATTATTAATCGCTAAAAACGCATCTGGTTGTTTATATATTTCTTTATATGTGATTTCACCGTTTTTTTTCATTCTGTGTTATCCTCCTATTTAGATATTAGCTTTACCATTTGATCCAGCTAATAGAATAATGTTCTTAATATCCTCAGCAAGCTTATCGCTTGCATATTGAGATAATTTCCAAGAATGGCCTTGATGATCCATTTCTTTTAATCCCTTTGCATAATGTTCTACATATTTATAACGAATCTCTGTTCCAAAGTTAATCTTTGCAACACCAAGCTTAATGGCTTCTTTAATTATTGCTTCTTCCATCCCAGTACAACCATGTAGAACTAGAGGTATATCTGAGAATTCTCGTACTTTTCTTAATACATCTAATTTTATGTCTGGTTTTCCTTTGTAATATCCATGGGCATTGCCGATTCCTATTGCTAAAGTATCTGGTTGGCATAGAGAAAGAAATTCCCTCACTTCTTCTGGATTTGCTATGTTCTTATTCTCTGTTGCGGCACCTTCTCCATCTAAACGAACCAGTTCTCCAATCTCCGCTTCTACAATCACATCATATTTTTTTGCCTCTTCAATAACCTTTTGTGTTAACTCAGCATTCTCTTTCACTGGCATTGTAGAACCATCTATCATAATTGATGTAAATCCAAGATCTAACGCTTCTTTACATACTTCATAGGTATCACCATGATCTAAATGTATTGATACTGGAACAGATACTTTATTAGCGCACCACTTTGCAACTTCTACAAACCAATCATTTCCTGAATATGCACCCGTTGATATATAATGAGCTAGTATAATAGGAGAATTCATCTGTTCAGCTGCATTACAGATTCCCCATATAATATCATAATTTCCACCTTGTGTATTAATAGCAGGAATAGCGTATCCATTTTTACTTGCATGTTCCAATGCTTCTTTATTCGTAACTAACATAGTTTTTCCTTCTTTCATTTATAATGTTTTATTAACCTTTTACTGCTCCTGCAACCAATCCCTTAACCATATATTGTTGGAAGAAGAAGAATACAAATACCATAGGAATTGTTGCAACTACTGAGATTGTATTAATTAATGACCAGTCATATGACATCTCTCCAAGATATCTCAGCGCTAACCCTGCAGATAATGTTCTAAGGTTATCTGATTGAATTAGTGTAGATGCATGTAGGTAGTCATCCCAAGAAAGTAAAAATGCATAGATTCCTACTGCTAATATCCCTGATTTAACTAAAGGAATTACTACTTTAAATAGAACAGCCAATCTACCTGCCCCATCTACGTATGCGGCTTCTTCAATCTCTTTTGGTATTCCATCAAAGAAACTTGCCATAAGCATTGTTGTAAACGGCAACATAGATGCCATTATTGCAAATATAAGTCCAATTCTAGTATTAATAAGATTTGCTTCTCCAAGCATCTTATATAAAGATATTAATCTACTTATAATCGGAAACATTTGAGCAGATGTAAATAATGCAAAGATCCATCCATTCCATTTAAAATGGAATCTTGATAAAGAATAACCTGATATAATCGCTACGAAGGTTGCTCCTAAAGCAACTCCTCCTGCTACAATAAAGTTGTTTTTATAGTAGATGAAGAACTCATTGTTTTCTGTAAATAACTTAATATAGCCACCTAGTGTTGGGAGCTCTGGTATAAATGTTGGTGGGAAACGATACGCTTCCATATTAGTTTTAAATGATGTTAGTATTACCCAGATCACAGGGAATAGTAAAAATACTAGTATAAAAAATAGAGCTGTGTATTTT
>CAZAKD010000001.1:27909-43738 GCA_964485435.1 uncultured Lachnospiraceae bacterium | reverse complement strand
CAACAAAAAACATCTCCTTAAATTCATCAGATACCTTGAGCTTAATAAATTCATCTACAAGAATCATATGACCTGTGCTACTTATTGGTAGCCACTCTGTAATTCCCTCCACTATACCTAGGATCAATACCTTTAATAATTCTATCATCTCCATTGTTTTTAATCGCTCCTTAATAAATATTTTCTTATAATATATTATATTACCACGTCTGTTCCTTTATTGAAAGAAAAGATACTTAATTTTCTTGACTGTACCATATTCGTAACTTAAGATAGATTAATATAGAATTATTAATATTAGGAGGGGTAAGATGCAATATAGAGATTTAGGAAATACCGGGGTTCAAGTATCAGCTTTGGGGTTTGGTGCTATGCGATTCCCAACACAATCAGATGGGGTCAGGCTTTGAAAGATGGTTATAGAGAACGCACCTATGTTGCTACCAAATGTCCTGTATGGGAAGTAAAGAAACCTGAAGACTTTGATTCCCTTTTGGATGAACAGTTGAAAAAGCTGGATATAGAATACATAGACTTCTACCTTCTTCATGCACTTCACAAGGATTCTTGGGAAAATACTGTATTAAAATATGACCTATTAACTAAGATGGAACAAGCTAAAGAATCCGGAAAGATTCGTCATGTGGGATTTTCCTTCCATGATGAGATTGATGTTTTTACAACCATAATAGATGCTTATGACAAATGGGATTTTTGCCAGATTCAGCTGAATTATATAGATGTAAATAATCAGGCTACTTTGAAAGGTTTGGAATATGCAGCTTCAAAGGGTATCGGAGTTATTATTATGGAACCTCTATTAGGTGGCAAACTAGCTAATCCTCCTAAAAATGTTGGTCTTGCACTTGATCCTAGCAAATCCCCTGTTGAATGGTCATTGGACTTCTTGTGGCATCAACCTGGAGTGAGTTTAATATTAAGTGGAATGAGTGATATTCATCAAGTTCAAGACAACTTAACTTTTGCCAAAACCTCACACACAGGTATGCTTACTCCCGAGAACTTATCTATGCTTTTTAAGGCAAAGGAGATCTATGATACTATGGCGTTGGTCTCTTGTACAAAATGTGGATATTGTATGCCTTGTCCATTTGGATTAGATATACCAACAACATTTGAAGCCTATAATCAAACTGCTACCAAAGGGTTAGAAGATGCCACAAAATTATATATGACACTTACAACCAAAGCCGATTCTTGCGCAAAATGTAAGCAATGTGAAAAAGCTTGTCCTCAGAGCATTATAATTAGCGATGTTATGACAACTATCAATCATACCTTTCATTGACAAAAAGCTATCCCTGTGGAATAGGGGATAGCTTTTTGTCATGATTATTTATTCCATTTCCATTTCCATTTCTTCAGAATCAGAATCAAGTAAAGCAGCTTCATATCTTTCTAAAATAATCTTTTGAATCTTCTCTCTTGTTTCTGAGTTAATTGGATGGGCAATATCTCTATATTCTCCGTCCCCAGCTCGCCTGCTAGGCATAGCAATAAACAAGCCTTTTTCTCCTTCTATAACCTTAATATCATGTACTACGAATTCGTTATCTAGGGTGATTGATACGACCGCTTTCATTTTTCCTTCTTTTGTAACCTTTCTCACCCTAACATCAGTAATTTGCATACCCAAGGTCCCCCTTTATCCTGTGTCATTTTTATAGTCTATTTATATAGCTATCTAATTATAATACGTATCTTTCGTTCTTCTCCACAACAATACGTATCTTCCCATCTTCTCCAACATATCGGGTGTTGGCTCTTATGGTGTCACGGCTTTCCACTATACAATTCTCAATATAAGTATTATCTCCTATATATACATCATTCAAAACAATGGAATTCTTAATTATACAATTATTTCCAACATATACTTTCTTAAATAGTATCGAGTTCTCTACTTGTCCGTTAATAATACAACCACTTGATATTAGACTATTGCGAATAGAGGAACCTACATTATATTTCGCTGGTGGCAAATCATCTACCTTGGAATATACATCAGGATACTCTTTAAGGAAATAATTACGAATATCCTTCTTTAAAAAATCCATATTTGTTTTATAGTAGGACTCTACTGTTGATATATTACTCCAGTATGATTGAATCTCATATGCATATATTTTCTTCAGATTCTTGTATCGAATAAAGATATCTTGTACAAGATCAAATCGCTCTTCCTGTGCTGATTTCTCTAGTAACTCAATAAATTGCCTTCTTCGAATAACATAGACTCCAGTTGAAATAATATTAGAAGAAGTAACAATTGGCTTCTCTTCAAACTCTTCAATTCTGCCATCACAATCTATACGAAGTACTCCAAATCTACTTGCATCTTCATTCTCGTCTAACTTTTTACATACAACTGTGATATCTGCTTTCTTAGCAATATGATATTCAAGAACTTTGTTGTAATCTAATTTATATATGCCATCTCCAGAAGCAACTATTACATAAGGTTCATGACTATTCTTTAAAAAGCTTATATTCTGGTATATTGCATCTGCAGTACCACGATACCAAAAACTATTGTCAGTTGTAATTGTTGGAGGAAATAAATATAATCCTCCTTGTTTTCTTCCAAAGTCCCACCATTTTGATGAGCTTAAATGTTCATTCAGTGATTTTGCATTATACTGTGATAGAACTGCTACTTTATGTACGTGGGAATTAGACATATTACTTAATGTAAAATCAATGCTTCTATAGCTTCCTGCAACTGGCATAGCAGCTATTGCCCTTTTCTTAGATAGCTCCTGCATTCTACTATTATTACCACCTGCTAAAATAATCCCTATCGCTCTCATTGTATGTCACCTGCCTTAAATAAACTTTCTCCTCCAGCCAGCACTCCATTAGGGTAGTCTTCAATATCTGTCTTTCCGCATATTGCAGTATTCTTACCAACCTTAACATCGGATGGTATATGAGAATTCTCTCCTATAGTTACTAATCCAAATGCATATATATGAGGCTCATTCTTATTTGGAATATCCTCGCCTATTCCAATCTCGACATTATCTCCAATCTCACAACCTTCAGCAATAATTGCTCTGTTAACTGTAGAACCCGCTCCAATTATAGAAGAATTCATAACTATTGAATCTCTAACAACAGTTCCTTCTCCAATATATACACCTGTTCCTATTACTGAATTATATACCTCTCCATATATCTCGCTTCCTTCACCAATAATTACCCTTTCGGTTCTTGCGGTATCTGCAATATATTGTGGTGGAAGTGCATCACTCTTTGTGTATATCTTCCAGAACTCTTCATAGAGATTGAACTCCGGAACCAGATCTATCAATTCCATATTTGCCTCATGATAAGCTCCCAAGGTTCCAACATCTTTCCAGTATCCATTATATTCATAAGCAAATATACGCTTACCATTATTATGACAATAAGGAATGATATGCTTTCCAAAGTCACATCCTGGTTGTTTCGATAATTGAATTAGTGCATCCCTTAAAATATTCCAATTAAATATGTAGATTCCCATAGAAGCTAAGTTACTTCTTGGATGCTCTGGTTTTTCCTCAAACTCTTGTATCTGCCTATTCTCATCTGTGATTACCACGCCAAATCTACTTGCTTCTTCTATTGGAACTGGTATCGTGGCTAATGTAATGTCTGATTCCTTAGCCTTATGATAATCAAGCATAACCTCATAATCCATCTTATAAATGTGGTCACCACCAAGTATAATTACATATTCAGGATTATAGTACTCCATATATTCTAGGTTCTGATAGATTGCATTCGCAGTTCCAGTATACCACTCACTATTAGTACTCTTCTCATATGGTGGCAATATAGATACTCCACCAATGTTCCGATCCAAATCCCAGGGCATCCCTATCCCAATATGGGTGTTCAATCGCAATGGTTGATACTGGGTAAGCACCCCTACTGTGTCAACCCCCGAATTAATACAATTGCTTAGGGGAAAATCAATAATACGATACTTTCCTCCGAAAGCTACTGCTGGCTTTGCCACTTTTGAGGTCAATACTCCAAGTCTAGAGCCTTGTCCTCCTGCAAGTAACATTGCTATCATTTCCTTTTTAATCATGCAATCACCTCTTGTCATTATTTTAGATCACATCATGTGAGCTTTATGGCTCATATAACTTTATAATAAAAGTTGTATCTAACTGCTTTCATAACATTATACCATTAAATTATGTAAATGTGAATAATATTTACCAATTTTAACAAGTAAATAATATAAATTTTGACATTTATAATAAACCAATGTCTCATTTTAGAAAATTATATCGTTAAAATGTTATTACAAACAAATTTAAAATAGCCTTTCAGCTAATAACTTTTAATTTTTGTTTGTTTTTTTATAACAAATGGTTATAATAACAATATATAAACATAGTGTAATATTAGGCTCCATTTTTTGATTCACTCATTATGAGCCTATATTTTTTGTTATTATAAACAAAGATAGGAAGTGTAAATATATGTATAATATTAATTTTGATAAACCCATTCATGTTCACTTTATAGGAATTGGTGGAATTAGTATGAGTGGTATGGCTGAATTGTTACATACGAAAGGATTCACTATAACTGGTTCTGACTCTAAAGAAAGTAAAATTACCAAACATCTAGAATCTCAAGGGATTACTATATTATATGGACAACGTTCCTCAAATATTACTCCTGATATAGACTTAATTGTATACACCGCTGCAATTCATGAAGATAATCTAGAATATCAAGCGGCTATTCACAGTAAAATACCAATGATGGATAGGGCTCAGATGGTTGGTCAAATAATGTCCAACTATAATAATGCTATTGCAGTATCTGGAACACACGGAAAGACTACAACTACTTCCATGCTCTCTCAAGTATTCTTAGAGGCAAAGCTGGATCCAACCATATCTGTTGGAGGGATCTTAGGTTCTATTAATGGTAATATACGAATTGGTAATTCTGAACACTTTATCACAGAAGCTTGTGAGTATACTAATAGTTTCTTAAAATTTAAACCTAAAGTAAGCATTATATTAAATATAGAAGAAGATCATCTTGATTATTTTACGGGTATTGATCATATTCGTTCTTCTTTTAAGGAGTTTACTAAATTACTTCCTAATGATGGATTACTAATTATTAATGGAGAGATTGATGATTATACTTATTTTACAAAGGAACTGTCATGTACGGTTTTAACTTACAGTACTAATGATCCAACAACAAACTACTCAGCTACTAATATTACTTTTGACAAACAGGGCCATGGAAGTTATGATCTTGTGGAAAACGGAACGATTACCGATCATATTGCTCTTAATGTAGTTGGAATGCACAATATATCAAATTCTTTATCTGTTATCGCACTTGCAAAACATTATAATTTATCAATTAGTCAGATTAAAAGCGGACTAATTGCCTTTACTGGAACTGATAGAAGATTTCAGTATAAAGGCAATATTAATGGGGTCACAATCATCGATGATTATGCTCATCATCCAACTGAGATCGAAGCGACACTAACCGCCGCTAATAAGTTCCAACATAATCAATTATGGTGCGTCTTTCAACCACACACTTATACAAGAACAAAAGCTTTTTTACACGAGTTTGCTAAAGCACTCACCTATTCAGATAAAATAGTTCTCACAGACATATATGCTGCAAGAGAGCAGGATCCAGGAGATATCTCATCAAAGGATTTACTACGGGAGTTGGAGAAGTTAGGAAAAGAAGTTTACTATTTTTCTTCTTTTGATGAAATTGAAAACTTTTTATTATTAAATTGTACTCACGGTGACCTGTTGATAACTATGGGAGCTGGAGACGTATTAACCATTGGAGAAACCCTCTTAGGAAGATAGTTATCCACATTATCCACAACCTTATCAACAATTTTGTTGATTTTGGTTGTGGATTTTTATGTTTATAACTAAAAATTCTACAATAATAGAATGTTTTTCTTAGAATGCCCATTAACATTGACTTTTTTCATGATTCGACTCTTTTTAACAGGATTCTTTCACATCTTATCAACACTATCCACATTATCCACAAAATTTCCAATTCGCTACTCCACTAAAATGACCAGTTTTATTCTTTATTTTCTTGTGTTATAATGCAATTGAAAGGGGGCGGACCTATTATGAATTCTATTGAATTATGTTCTAACCATATATCTAGTGTCACATTGGTATCCAACTATTTTATTGATACTTATATGCCTGCAGCAAACGGTTCTTACGTTAAAATATATTTATACCTACTTCGCTGTCTTTCTAATGTTGATTGTAATATGACCATATCATCTATTGCAGATCGCCTTGAAGATTCAGAAAAAGATATTTTAAGGGCATTGGCGTATTGGGAGAAAGTAAATGTTCTTTCTTTAAAAAAGGATTCAGAGGGAAATATTACACAGATTAGTCTAAATGAATTAATGAATAAAGAGAGTTCAGTCATAAGTCAAATACATAAGTCTAACACTGAGGTTAGCATCACCAAAGAACCTATTTCACATAAAGACAAACCTACATACACTGCTGCACAGATTGAAGAACTTTCAAAATGCGAAGATGTAAAATGGCTTCTCAAGATTATTGAGATCTATTTAGAACGTTTCTTAAAGCCAGCTGACATTCAACTTATTCTATATTTATACGAAAGTGTTGGTTTCTCCGTAGAACTTATTATGTACCTTTATGAATATTGTATTTCCAAGAACAAGAAGAACCCTGCTTATATTGAAGCTGTAGCATTATCTTGGGCTGAAGAAGGAATTAATACTGTAGAGAAAGCAGAAAACACGTCTGCTTTATATAACTCAAGCTATAACGCAGTGAACAAAGCATTTGGATTGAATAGAACTCCTGGTGATGTTGAGCGAAAATTTATCAACAAATGGGTAAACCAGTATGGATTTGATAATAATATTATTGTAGAAGCCTGTAATAGAACTTTATTGGCAGTTCAAAAGCCTGATTTTAAATATGCTGATAGAATACTAGAGAATTGGCAAAAGAATAATGTGCATCACCTTAGCGATATAGCAAAACTAGATGAAGCACATATTAGATCTACTCCTAAGATTGCTAATAAATCAGGAACGAATGCTACTTCTACTAACAAGTTTACAGCTTTTCCTCAACGAAACTACTCAAGTGCAGACTACAGTTCTATGGAACAAAGATTGCTAAGAAAATAAGTACTAAGGAGAATTAGAATGGCACTTAAAAACTTTCAATACAATAAGATCCTGCGTGAATACGATAGTCGTCAATTACAGAATCGATATCTCTTAGAAAAACGTACAAAGGAAATCTATGAGAATATTCCTGAATTTAAAGAGATTGATCAAAGGATTGTATCTGGATCCATTGCGGATACTAAAAAGTTATTAATGGGTGATAGTTCTGCATTGAACAAGTTAAAAGAGGATAACTTAGATTTATCAATGCGAAAAATAGAATTACTTTGTGAATATGGATATCCTTCAGACTATCTATTACCAATTTATACCTGCAGTGAATGTAAGGATACTGGGTATATTGGAAACGATAAATGTCATTGTTTTAAACAAGCTATTGTAAACCTTGTTTATTCTCAATCCAATATACAAATAGCAATTGCAAAAGAAAACTTTAATACCTTTTCTTTTCAATATTATCCCAATGACTATGTAGAAGAATCTACGAAACTTACTCCTCTTGATAATGCCAAAAAAGTAGTTCAATCTTGCAAGGATTTTATTAAAAACTTTGATAATACCTATGAGAATATCCTGCTATATGGTAATACAGGTGTTGGAAAAACTTTTCTTGCTAATTGCATTGCGAAAGAGCTACTAGATAAGTCATATACAGTTATATATCTTACCGCTTTTCAATTATTTGATATATTAGAAAAGAATAAATTTGGTAAAAATAATGATAATTATGAAGCTGAAAATCAGTTTGACTACATCCTTGACTGTGATCTTCTCATTATTGATGATTTAGGCACTGAATTAAATAACACTTTTGTTACTTCCCAACTATATCTTTGTATTAATGAACGTCACTTAAGACAAAAATCCACTATTATATCCACTAATCTTTCATGGAATGATTTGAATAGGAATTATAGTGAACGTATTTTTTCACGTATTACCAGCAATTATCTCCTCTTAAAAATTGTTGGTGACGATATTCGTCTTAAAAAAGCCTTTTCTTAATATTTATTCATTATTTTAATATTTTTAACATTGACTTAACATTTGTATAATGGTATAAATTTATTGGACTTTAACATACCATCACCTATTCTTACGGAGGGCTTAAGAATGTCACAAGAAAAATTTCTAGAAACTATACCTGTAGGTGCATTAGGCATCATTGCATTGGAGAGTTCAAAGACTCTTGGCGATAGAGTAAACGATTATATAGTAAAATGGAGAAAAGAAAGAGAAAGCGAACATAAAGCTACCATAGCATTCTCTGGTTATCAGAGAGCATCTTATCTCCTAAAATCATCTGTTCCTCGATTTGGTTCTGGGGAAGCAAAAGGAATGATTAAAGAATCAGTTCGAGGAGATGATTTATATATTATTTTAGATGTTTGTAACCACAATATTACTTATAATATGTATGGTAAAACCAATCATATGTCACCAGATGATCATTACCAAGATCTGAAGAGAATTATAGCTGCTGTAGGTGGAAAAGCTCGTAGAATTACTGTAATTATGCCTTTCTTATATGAAAGTAGACAGCATAAACGCAGCTCTAGGGAATCTCTTGACTGCGCACTTGGGCTACAAGAACTTGTTAATATGGGAGTTGAAAGTATTATTACTTTTGACGCACATGACCCAAGGGTACAAAATGCTATTCCTTTAAAGAGCTTTGAAACTGTACAACCAACATATCAGTTTATTAAAGCATTAGTTAAGAACGTTCCAGACTTACATGTAGATTCAGAACATATGATGGTAATTAGCCCGGATGAAGGAGCTATGGGTCGTGCTGTATACTTTGCTAATGTCTTAGGAATTGATATGGGTATGTTTTATAAACGCCGTGATTATACTACAATTATCAATGGACGTAACCCAATTGTTGCACATGAATTCTTAGGTACTGACTTAAAGGGCAAAGATGTTGTTATCATTGATGACATGATATCTTCTGGCGAAAGTATGATTGATGTTGCTACAGAATTAAAGCGTAGGGATGCTGGAAGAATATTCGTTGCATCTACTTTTGGTCTATTTACAGATGGATTTAAAAAGTTTGATGAAGCTTATGAAAGTGGTTTAATCTATCGTGTTCTTACTACTAATCTGGTATATCAACCAGAAGAGCTTTTATCTAAACCTTATTATATTAATGTAGATATGTGTAAGTACGTTGCTCTATTAATAGATGCACTCAATCATGATGCTTCTATCAGTGAATTCTTAAATCCAACAGAACGAATTCAAAACCTTTTAAATCGTTATAAATAAGCTTTCTATAAAACTATAAAATATAATAACCTTGAAATAAGATGTCAACTTTCTTATTTCAAGGTTATACTTTTATTATGGAATAATATCATCTGGTATTGAAGTATCCGGCTCTTCTCCCGAAACATCGTCATTAACATCTTCTATGGGTTCTTCCGGTAATTTATCCGGTTCTTCAATGTAATCATCTTCAGATATTGGGGTATTAATTTCTTCTTCAATTGGCGGATTTATTACCACATCATCCTCACTATTCACATTTTCATCAACCTCAATCTCTTCATCAGGTAATTCTTCTATTAACTCTTCTTCTACTATTTCTTCTATTGGTGGTGATTTAATATTACTTATATAATCCTCAAACGGTCTGTCTTTTAATTCCTTATGAACCTCATTCATAAAAGACTTCCATATAGACCCTGGATAACTAGAGCCCCATAGCCCTTTTAGTGACTTTGGAGAATCATATCCAACCCATACACTCGTAGTATAATATGGCGTAAATCCTGCAAACCAACCATCCTTGCTCTCATCCGTTGTTCCTGTTTTACCGGCGCTATGCATGTTGGATAATCCTAAACCTCTTCCCGTTCCGTTTTTAATTACACCCTCAAGAACACTTGTCATCATTCTTGCAGCATTTTCTTCATATACGGGAATTGGGATAATATGATCTCCTACAATAATATCGCCATTAGAATCTGTTATTCGAATAATACTAGTAGGCTCTCGATAGATTCCATCATTTGCAATCGCTGCATATCCTGAGGCCATCTCTAAACTACTTACTCCATATGTAAATCCACCCAATGATGCTGCAGGGTAATAATCATTTTTAGATACTTTCTGAAATCCCATCTTTTTAATATAGCTTAACCCAACAGATGGCGTAATATCTTCAAATACCTTCCATGCTATTACATTCTTTGATTTTTCTATTGCAGTTCTTAATGTAATCTCACCAGAGTAGACTCCTCCAGAGTTTTTAGGGCCTCCTTCGAATTTCTTATCTAACACCTTCTGTGATGGGTCATACCCTAATTGAAATGCAGGTGCATATACAATAAGCGGTTTAATCGCACTTCCTGGTTGACGATAGCTTTGATAGGCACGATTCAATGTATATCCATCAAAATCTTGACTTCTCCCACCAACAATTGCCACAACCCTACCTGTATTATTATCAATAGTTGTAGCTGCACCCTGGAGAAGATATATACCTTCCTCACTCTTATCTTTAAAAGCTTCTAACGCTTCATCCACTTTTGCTTGCAATGTCTTCTGAAGTTTTGGATCTATAGAAGTATAGATTCGGTATCCTGAATGATATAACGATTGTTGACATTGGTTATAATATTCATTATATAATTCATTATAATCTTCTTGATCTGCTTCTGATGTGAATTCATTGCGGAAGACAAATCCTTGTTTTTTCATCAATTCCCTTATGGCGCTATAGTACACATAGGTCTCCACATAGTTATTACGTTTTATTTTCTTTATCTTTAAAACAATCTCTTGCCCAATAGCCTCTCTGTATTCTGCATCACTAATACTTCCATCATTTAACATCTGTAACAGAATTCTATCTCGCCTCTTAATCGTATTCTCATGATGATCTACAGGATCATATAAGGTTGGATTATTAGGTACAGCACATAAAAATACGATTTCAGATAGACTCAGTTTATTTACACTCTTACTAAAGTATCCTTTACTCGCAGCTTCAATTCCATAATAACCGTTTGCAAAATATATATTATTTAAATAGAACTCTAGTACCTGATATTTGTCATACCTTTTCTCTAGCTCCATGGCAATAAGCATTTCTTTTATTTTTCTTTCCCAACTAACTTCATGTGTTAGAAAAACATTTCTACTTAACTGCTGAGTAATTGTACTAGCCCCTTGTTTTATATCGCCTTTATTACGTACCAAAGCTACGCCTGCTCTTACAATAGCTTTATAATCAACCCCTTTATGCTTATAGAATTTTTTATCCTCTATAGATACCATTGCCTCTTTTGCATATACAGGAATATCTTCGTACCCAATATAAAATACATCTTTGCTACCTTTTAACGTAGATAATAGCTTTCCATTTGCATCATATACCAAACTTGTTTCCGTCTGACGAAACGTATCTAAAGTGGATTCATTCACTAATATTCTTGCTTCTTTCTGTAGGTTTAATATTTCCTTTCCATATTTATTATAAAAGAGCAAGCCTAATATCAATACTGCATTTAATAGGATCAATAATACAATCTTTAATGCCAATTTAGTCATACGCCATACTTTATTCTGCTTTTTTTTATTCTTCTTTTTAGCCATAATGTCCCTCTATATTAATCTTCCCATTACATTGCTATAACTTAGATAAATCAATTTTATGAAATGGGATATTTAGTTTTTCTAATATTTTTTCTTCTCTCCTATGACAAGTGAAGATCAAAATCTGTCTCTCTTCCTTATTTAAAACCTCTAAGGCTTTAGAGAGCCTATCATAATCATAATAAGCAAATGCATCGTCTAATAGAACCGGTAATTTCTCTTTGGGAAATAAAATGTTTGATACTGCTATTCTAAGTGCAAGATAGATTTGTTCTATCGTTCCAGCACTTAGACTTTCTAGGGGAATGAATTCTTCCTCATAAGCAACTTTTATATTAAGGTTTTCATCCACCATTACAGTTGAATAGCGTCCTTTTGTTAGTTTCATTCCTATACTGGATATTCTCTCATTGATGCTTTGCCCTAGACTATCATGTATCTCTACAGAAAGAGATTGTATCGTTTCTATAGCCAACTTTAAGGCCTGCTTTTCTTTCTCTTCCTTCATTTTCATGACTTTAACTTCTTTTAAAGATTCCTCCAGCTCTAGGTCTAGATCTTCTATGGAATCAAGCTGATCCAATTGCCAGTGTAGCTTTTCTATATCAATACGCAACTTCTCTATATTTTCTCTTGATTCTTCTCTTTTTCTCACAAGTCCCTCTTTTAGCGAAAGAATCTCTTTCTCTAACTTATTCATGGCCGGTCCATCAACTTGTTCTATCTTCATTAACCTAGAAGCGTATTGAGTAATTGCTTTTTCTTCCTCTTTAATTACAGGGTCCAGTCTCTCTATAGATTGCTTCCTGTGACGATTGGTTAATTCTAAGTATACACCAACGAAACACATTATTACAATTCCAATAAATACAATTACAAGTTGTTTCATTCCAAAGCCTAATAAGAATATAACAAAGCCTGGTGCCATAAAGAGATAATTCCTTTTACCATGCTCTAATTGGTATTTATCATGAACAATTCTCTGTAATTGATTATACTTCTCAAGAATTCCTGGGAAGCCATCCACATAATCCTCTAGCTTTAATATGTCCTCCTTATTAAGGGGATTCAGCTCTTTTTTTAAATTGTCTTTTAATCTATTTATCTGTTCTGAAAGAATTGATATCTTTTGTTCTTTTAACTCCCTCTCCTGAATTCTTTTCTCAAAATCCTCTAGTTTACTATCTATCTCTCCATTGTCTAGTTGTTTTTTCTTGGACTTTAATCCAATGATTGCATCACTTACATGAATCTGATTGCTTTTAGACGTAGATAGATTGGCCAAATGATTTTTTACTTCCTCTGCCAGGCCTTGATTAGTTTTTGATTTAAGTTGTTCTATACTAATTGTATTAGAATAAATATCTTCAGTTAACCCTTCTATAAAGGAGATTCCTTTTCTGTCTTCCACAGATTGTTCTCTCCCTGTAGCAAGATCTACTACTTTATAAACTCTTGTATCTTTTGAGAAATCACGATAGATTCGGTAATCTTTATTTTGATACTTTATATCCATTGTTCCACCATAGAGTCCACCTTGTTCCCATGGTTGATATTTAACATAATGATCCTCTTTAGAGGCTCTACCTCGCTGTTTTTCAGACCCAAAGAGCAATCCCCTTATAAAGCTATGGATTGTAGATTTTCCGGCTTCATTTTCACCGTATATGATATTAATGCCGTCTTCTAATTGTATTTTTTTATTAGTTAATTTACCATAATTTTTTATATGTAATGTTAAAAACTTCAAGGAATCACTCCTTTACACTTATTAAAGCTTCTATTCCATAGTATAAGGCTTTCTCTAACACCTCATGGTCTATCTCTTTTTTATAGAGTTCTTCAATATACATTCCAATAATATTCCCTTTATTCTCTGCTGCAAGGGCTTCAAAATCATAGTCTGGAACAGACTCGTTTTCCACTTGGATAATATGACCTAAGGAATAGATTCCTTTGTCATCTATAACTAAATCTACATCATGTTTTCCCTCAATAATAATCTTATATATATTCTCTTCTCCCCTAAGATTGATTATCTCTATCACCTTATCATAGAGTTCACCATTGGTCATCCCAGGATTAACATCCACTACTTGATGAACATATTCTCTCTTAGCAAATGGAATAAAACTAGCCTGAACCTTTTTATCTTCTTCAATGATCCCAAGAATATATCCATGCTTACCAGTTTCGTTCTTATCCAGTGGTTCTAGTGAACCCGGATAAGCCATTGATTCTGTAAGAAATTCATGCTTATGAATATGACCTAAGGCAACGTAATCATATCCTAATTCCATTAGATGCTTTTTATCAATGGGCATACTCTTCTCATCACCACCATGAATAAGTAAAATATGTACACCTTCATTCTCATCTGGCAGCCTATTCTCATATACTTTCTTTAACTGATCTCTTTGATGATAGCTACACCCATATATATGTACATTTTTCTCTGAAAATGAAACTTTTTCTATGCTCTCAGCCTCTATCATTGTTACATGATTACACCATGGAAATTCCTTATAACGAGAGCTCTCACCAATATAATCGTGATTACCAGCAATGAGAATCACTTTGGTTCTCTCTAACTTTGAAAACACATAGTTCACTTCTTTTAACTCTCGAAGAAGAGGTTTTTTATGAAACAAATCTCCTGCTATCAATAAAAAGTCAATATGTTCAGCATTGCATACTTCTATCACCTTATTAAATGTGTCCTTTATCTCCCGTTCCCTTGTTTCACTCCACTGGAAGTCTCTGTCCGGCTTCATCCCAAGATGAACATCTGCTATATGTATAAACTTCATATTATAACTCACCTCTTTGTTGTTTCCTTTTTCATTTAACCAATTATATCATATGGGTTACAAAGTTTATAGTTTTGAAATAAAAAATCCAACTGCACATAACAAAATTTGCACAGTTGGATTTTATCATTTTATTCTACTTGCCAAAGCTTTCATAGCTTGCTTCATTAGAGGGAGCAACAATCTCTCCATCTTTGATTAATTT
The DNA here is from genome assembly GCA_964485435.1 of uncultured Lachnospiraceae bacterium. Classification (GTDB taxonomy): domain Bacteria; phylum Bacillota; class Clostridia; order Lachnospirales; family Lachnospiraceae; genus CAZAKD01. The sequence continues at coordinate 28,884 of CAZAKD010000001.1, read as the reverse complement.
TTGTACTTCCATAGCTTTCTCATATATAGCTGGGTCCATATTAGGGTTCTCTGTTGGTATACCAACAGCTCCGTCTACTAAACCATAAGAAAAGCTTTTTCCACCAATCTCTTCCCCTTCTAATACTTTTCTAGAGAGTTCCTGTGTTGCAATACCTACAATTTTAAGGGCTGATGTTAACACGTTATTCGGTGCAAGATAGGACTGATCTCTGTCTACACCAATAATTAACTTATCTTCTTCTACAGCTTGTTCAATTGCTCCAACTCCAACACCACCTGCAGCATGGAATAGAATATCACTTCCAGCACCGTACATAGCTGCTGCCATTGCTTTCCCTTTTGCAGCATCTGTAAAGCTTTCTGCAAATTGAACATCTGTTACAATCGTTTTGCCAAGTTCTTTGGCTGCATAATCAACTCCTGCACGATAACCATATTCAAATAAATCCATAGTTGGACTTTTCATTCCACCTATATATCCTACACGATCTGTCTGTGTGGTTAAGCCAGCAATATATCCTACTAAAAAAGAAGAATCCTGTACATTAAACGTAGCACAAGCAACATTAGAAGGTGTAGCATCTCCAAACTCATTATCTAATATGGCAAATGTTCTTTCTGGGTTTACCTCAGCAGCTTGTAAAAGAGGTTCTGCCATTGTAAATCCAATTCCCCATATAAGGCCTAGATCTTGATCAGAGAGTTTATCAAAGTTAGGTGCGTAATCAGCAGCTTGGGTGGACTCAAGGTAACCAACCTTTGATCCTGTTTCTTTACCAAATTGCTGTAAACCTTCCCATGCAGATTGATTGTAACTTTGATCATTTACTCCACCAGTGTCAGCAACCATTGATACAGCAAAATCTGTTCCATCTGATTCTGTACCCGTCTTTGTTTCTGAATCTGTAGTTTGCTTTTTTCCTCCACCACATGCTGTGAGAGAAAATACCATTGTTGCAGTTAGCATTAAAGC
>CAZAKD010000001.1:26903-27899 GCA_964485435.1 uncultured Lachnospiraceae bacterium | reverse complement strand
TTTCATCTTTATAAATCCTCCTATGTCATTGTGTACATCATATTTAAACAATCAGTATATCTTTAAATCCTACTTCTATTGCAAGCCTTTGTAATGATGCCATATATTCGTCATCTGGGCTTTCTGTGTTCTCTAGTCTTCCTATTACTCCATTGTGCCTAAATTTAATTAGTCTTAACCTTGTATGTTTTACTTTGTCACCTATCGTCTCAGCAATTCCTATTATGGTATCCTCTGCATCCACTTCATTTGGCAAACATACAATTCTGAACTCTTCAATCTTATTCTCATCTGACAGATATTTAAGATTCTTTTTAACAGTATAATTCCAGCCACCTGTTAGTCTTTTATAGATCTGTGGATCCCATGATTTTATATCAAGCATAACACCATCACATAGTCTAATAAGTTCTGGATATAACTCCATATCTGTCATACCATTGCTGTCAATTAGGCAAGTTAGATTTTCTTCCTTTGCCAAAGTAAAAAGTTCTATTAAAAACTCTGGATATAATGTACATTCTCCACCAGATACAGTAATCCCACGAATAAATGGTATGTTTTTCTTAACTTCAGCAAATACTTCTTTTGCCGTCATTATATTGATTCCTGGCGAAGTATAGTGAGAACTTATATTAATACACATATCTTGCGTCTCAGGATTATGACAATATGCGCATTTTAGATTGCATCCTTGTAGAAAGATAGCCGTTCGATTCCCCGGGCCATCTACAACACTATAAGGGATAATTCTATTCACTGGTGCTTGTATCATACTCCTCGAACCTTTCTATCAGCTAATCTATTATTATCATAGTTTGGCCCACCTAGTTGAGTGGTATTCTGTAGTACTACTTGGTCGCTTCTGTACTTTTCCATCTCACTTCTTTTTACCAAATATCCAGTGATTCTTACCAAATCACTATTCTTTTCATAAAAACTCATATATTTTACGCCCACAGAAAATGCACCTTTTACAATATCTAATATAGCTGC
>CAZAKD010000001.1:0-26881 GCA_964485435.1 uncultured Lachnospiraceae bacterium | reverse complement strand
TTCCATAGAGAAAATATCACCACATCCTGTAGGAATTAATCTGTGGAAACGTGCGCTATGGCGAAGATGATCGGAAAGATTCTCTGGTTCGTCACCAACTGGAATTCTCACTCCAGAGGTCATTCCATAATCACTTTCAAGTCCTACTTGGGCATGTAGCATAAATCGTCCCCCAGATAATTTTGAATGATGAGCTGGGAATTTTTCTGCAAACTCTGATATGATCTGCATGATTGTATCCGCTAAATCATCTGCCTCTTTATCTTGCCCATATTTCTTACCTGTATCTTTCAATAGATCGTTCACACATTCTGCTAAGCCAGTAAGTCCAAACATACCAATAAACTTATCAGGATCTATTAATCCTTCTTTTACTAAAAAGGAGCTTTCAAAGAATCCAGATTCCTCTACTAAGAAATCTACTCTTTCATTCATATAATCCCCTAAAGCCTTCAAACAATCTGGAAGAAGTTCCTTTAAAAACTGTTCTTTATTCTCTGCAAGCTTTGCTAATCTAGGTAATCCGATTCTTGAAAGTGTATAACTACCCCCACCAATTGGAAGTATGTTGTAGCAACTTGATATTCCGTAATCAGTTGAATACGTCTCTTGATGAATCTTATGGTTACAAATTGCTGGATTTGCACAAAATAGGCTTGTATATAAACTTAATTCAGCAAAATCATCTGGAGTAATAGCGGGATCATATTTTAAAGTAATATTTGGTACTGCATTTTGCAGTTCCTTCTCTACCTCTAGTATTAATCTACCTGCTCTCGTATCTTCTGGTCCTATATTGGCATGACAAAAACTATCGGTAATTGTTCTATCTAAATAGTTTAAGAATAATCTTAGTTTCTTTTTAATCTCTTGATCACTAAGTCCATCAAGAAATGGATTAATCATCTTATCTATATTGCCAAGATATACAGGAAAAGATGTAATAGAAGGGACATGGTGATATAAAATCATTAAGGAGTTCAGCAATTCATCCAAGTCTTGGGGTGGATCCAGCTCCAAAAAGACACTTCCATTCTTAAGGAACTTGTCATAATCAGGCATTATATACCTAGGACGATAAGGAGCATTTCCTTCGAACAAATTACATATGGCACCTTTTTCAAAATAATACTTTGTCTTGTCAGGTACTCTAAGAACTTCTATACTATCTTCTGCTGCATGAGCTAATGAAAATACCTTTTGTTCATAAGTAAGCTTTCTTGACTTAACTAATTCTAACACTTTATTCATTATTCCACTACCTTTCTTTAAAAATCTGCAATCTCATTCATGTTTTCTATCATCATATTGTATTGAGTATGTGTAATTAATAATTTTTGGCCTTCAATGTTTAGCAAGCCTTGTTCTTTCAGTTTTTTTATAGCACGATTTACTGTTTTTATTGAGAATCCTATCTCATCAGCGATCTCTTGTCTTGTACTTTTTATAACACAAACCTCATCAATCATATTTAATTTAAAATGCTGTATAAAATATAAGTTTATTCTATCAATACCATTCAACTTAAAATATCTTCTCTTTTCACGCTCATCGTCAAGGACTCGCTTTAATGTATCCTGGGTTCGGCGATATAGATACTCTGAGTTAGATTTAAGAAATTTTAGATAGATGGTTACAGGTACATTAATAAAGGTGCACTCTGATGCAGTAATTAGTGATGCTCGATAATTACATATATCCGATAGGGCTTCCATCTCACCAAATACTTCTGGCGCACAAAACTTTTGAAATACATACACATCTCCCGTGGAATACTCTTCTAACGCTTTAACTTTCCCAGCCAGAAGAATCCAGATGGTATCAATCTTGTCATGAGAGGACACAAATTTTGTATCTTCTGATATGGTGACAACTTTGCAACTATCTAGTAAAGAATAAGCATTTACTTGAAATAATTGTTCAAAATATTGAATGTTTATCTCTGGAACTTTAGATAATTCCTTTAATATTTTATGCTCCACGTCGTGCACCTCCTTATACAATAAATATATCATATTTAGGGATTTTCATTAAGCCCATATGTCCTTTTTTTATGGTTAATTGTATTATTATTTCTAAAATGTCTCTATTTTATTAATAAATCATAGAAATAAAATACTCTATAGAGCACTTGCCTTTTCTATATTTATGAGTTATAGTATACGTTGCTGAAAACCTTATGCAATGGTTAATTCAGTATATAACTTTTTATCTGATTGCATCTGAAAATACTGAGTTGAGTCAGAAAATTGAGTCAAAAAAAAGGACTATTTCTCTTTATCCCTTAATAATTGTTTTTTTCTCAAGGTATATAGTCCCTATTATTTCAATATGTTTTGCCAGTCCACCCTGTTATATAGGATTCTGATAATATGTACTATATCTAATAATTCATCGTAGATATAAAAAACATTATAGTTGTCATAATGAGTCATCCGAAAACCTAATTCAGCCAACAAAAAGTCATTTACAAGTTGATGCTCTTTTGGAAAAAGTCCTAGCTTTTCAGTAGTTTCAACAATCCCATCAACAACCTTTATAGACGATTGAGGATTATATCAAATATCTCTTATATAATCCTCAATCCTTATTAAATCATATTCTGCTGGCTGAGTAAACATTACTTTACTCATACTCTTTTCTCCTTTGGCTGATTCTATCTTTCAAAGACTCAATACCAATTTCTCGTCCTTCTTTCATTGCTTTGTATCCTTCTCCAAGCAAGGCATACAAGTCCAATTTTGTTTCATTTGAATTTAATTTATTAATATCCTTTTGAGCTGATATCATAACTGTACACCTCCAATTTATTTCTATAATATAGTATAACACATAAATTGTGTCTTAACAATTTTTTTCATACATATAACATAAATTCATTTATTCAAGATACCAACGATATATCAATACTAATAATTGCCACAATAGCTACTTTAATATATACAGTAGATTCTGCCATTGTTAATGCGTTACCATTATCCTCCCTAAATAGTCAATTGATTTCATTTTTACATATGACTAATGAAGATATCTCTTATTTTTATAAAAATTATGATGGTAGAACTTTGATAAATGTTTTTATTCAAATAGTTACTTACCCTATATGATGTAATACAATAATAATTTCTCTTTTCCATTAGCGGCCTCCTTATGTTTTTTCTTTTGAAATAATGCACTCTATCCCTATATTATAATATCTGCCCTATGTTAATTAACAAAAAATACTTTTTTATCTGTTTTATCTCCTTATTCCCAAAGTTGAGTCAAAAGTTGAATCAAAGCTTGACAACCCCATTTTTCGTGATATACTAAAACAGTCATAAACGCCCTAAAAACAAGGTCTTGGGGCTATTTAAATCGTGTGTTCGCAACCTTCCACACGTAAAACAAAACTAAAGGAGAATTAAATATGAAAAACAAAAAGCTACTTTTTTTGGTGCAATCAGCAATGATTGCTGCAGTTTATATCGTACTGCTCATTGCCTTTAAACCAATCGGTTCTGGAGCAATTCAGGCAAGAATCGCAGAAGCACTCACAATCCTACCATACTTTACTCCCGCCGCTATACCCGGCTTATGGGTTGGATGCTTCCTAGGCAACTTCTTAGTCGGAAGCCATATCCTTGATATTATCTTTGGCTCCCTTGCAACTTTGATTGCTGCTTTCGGTTCCTATAAGCTAAGAGGTAACAAATTCCTTGTTCCTTTACCTCCAATTATCGCAAATACCATTATTGTGCCTTGGGTACTTCGCTACGCTTATGATATCCCAGATGCCATTCCATTTCTTATGCTAACCATTGGAATTGGTGAGGTGATATCCTGTGGTGTTATAGGACTTGGGTTACTGTTTGCATTAAACAAATATAAACATATCATATTTTCAGATTCTACATCTATACAGGGAGAACATTAACTCTCTCTGTTTAAAAGAAACTAGTATACTTCATCACTATTTAAGGTTGACTGATGAAGCAACTAGTTTCTTATTATTTATCTCTAATATTTCTTCTAAACTATTCTATTCTAAACTCATGGGAATATAAATCTGCAGTTAATACAGCTTTATATTCCTTATAAGACCTTGTAATTACTAACTTGCTCCCCTCTATACTTGTTGTACATGATCCCTCTAGATGAAAAGCAAGATTCTGATTACGATATTTCATAAGATCCCTGATATCGCGTACTACCTTTCTACTCATTTCCTCTTGAATCTCTTCTTTAGAATAATAATGACGATTAATATCACGCCCGTTCTTTGTGCTTTCCATTAATGGGATATCATTTTCCCCTGCTAACATTCCTACATAATACACCTGTGGAATTCCTGGTGCAAAGAACTGTATTGCCCTTGCCAATAGATAAGCTTTGTCATTATTACCTAGTGCAGAATAATATGTACAATTCACCTGATAGATGTCTAAGTTATTATAAGCTGCTGTATTGTATATCTTCTTTACATTGGCACCTTTGGTATATAGATTCTCTTTTGTTTCTTCTATCTCTTCATCCGTCATTAGATCCTTTACATCTACGATTCCTATTCCATCATGAGTATCTAAAGTTGTAAATTGTTTCATTGGACTCCTATCCAACCAACGTTTTAAGTTTTCCCCTTTTCCGGAATAAAGGGCATGAAGAACCAACACTGGTAGAGCAAAATCATAGATCCAGAATCCCTTTTGAGCAATCTTATGCTGAATTGTATAATGTTCATGAATCTCTGGAAGTATCTCTACGCCATACTCCTTAGTAATCTTCTCAATATCATATAAAAGATTCCATATTTCTGGCTCCATAAAGAAACAATTGGTTCCTGCCCTTTTTATAGCATATGCAAACGCATCTAAGCGAATTAAACTTGCATTATTATTACACATAGACTCTAGAGTCTCTTTCATAAAATCTTTGGTTACATCAGTGGCAATATTAAGGTCTATCTGTTCTTGATCAAATGTACACCATACCTTTTCCTTAGTTCCATCTTGGAATTCTACTTCATAATAAGGAGCTCTTGGTTTCCTTTTATAGATTATATCAATCTCTTCCTGTGTTGGTTCTCCATGCTTCCAAAAGTTCTTATAACGGATAAATAGATCCTTATAAGCTGAATCATCCTTCTTCTCCTTAAAATCCTGAAAAAATTCTGATTGTCTAGAGATATGGTTCACCATAAAGTCAAACATAAGATAGTATCGCTCACCTAATTCTTTTACATCCTCCATAGTGCCAAACTGTTCTTCTACTATATCATATCTTAAAGGAGCGAATCCCCTATCTCCTGAAGAAGGAAAAAAAGGCAAAATATGCACACCCCCAACCGCATCTTCATAATATGCCTCCAGGATTTCTTTCAATTCTTTAAGATTCTTTCCTAAACTATCTGCATATGTAATTAACATTACCTCGTTTTTTATATTCATATCATAGTCCCTTTCTTGTTCTTATACTCTCTCTTTGAATTAATCTATGCTTTAAATAATAGGATCTCGGTTTCTTCTGCCTTCCATCAATGTAATCCATAAGTACATTTGCTGCCTTTACGCCTTCTTCATAATAAGGAAACTCAATGGTTGTGAGCATAGGTGTAATATAGGCCCCTATCTCTATGCCGTCCATACCTATTATTGAGATATCTTCTGGAACTTGTAACCCTTTCCCACGTATGAGGCGAATTGCACCGATTGCCATCATATCATTTCCTATTATAACTGCTGTTAATACATCCTTGTTATCTTCCAGAATCTTCTCCATACCTTTATATCCTGAAGATAAGGTAAAATCCCCATAATAGACCATATAATCATTTGCTTTTATATCTTCTTCCTCTAGAGCTCTTTTATAACCTTGGAATCTCTTCACTCCTGAAGAATAATCATGTTCTGGCCCTCCAATATAGGCTATCTCCCTATGTCCAGCTTGGATTAATAACTTGGTAGCTTCATAGGTTGCTTCTTCATTGTCATGAATAACTACGCTAAGTTTATTACAATTGTCAACATCTTCTTGTCCAATCAGCACTACAGGATATTCCATGCTCTCGGCTATCTCTACTAATTGTGAATCAACATATATTCCAGCTAAAAGCACACCATCTATATACTTTTCTTCTAATCCACGCAATAATTCTTCTTCTCTATCTCGTTCTCCTAAAGATTCAGAAACCATCAATGTATATCCTTTTTTATGACATATCTCATTTGCTCCCTTTACTAGTGTTGCAAATACAGGATTACTAATGTCTGGTATAATAATGCCGATACTTTGTGTTTTATTGGTTGCCAGTCCTCTCGCCAATGAATTAGGTTTAAATTGATTTTTTTCAATTACTGCATTTACCCTATCTCTCAATTCATCACTAACTGCCTTTGTATTATTCATAACACGAGAAACTGTCGCTATAGAGACTCCTGCTTCTTTTGCAATATCTTCTATTGTAATAGCCATAATTTATCCCCTTTTCAGGTCAGGAAAGCCCTTTCCCATTTTCAAATATAATAGCACACCTACATTTTACTGTCAATGTGCTATTGTTCATTCTTATATAGTTTTATAATTCACAATTGTTAACTGTTCTTGGGAAAGGTATTACATCTCTAATATTACTCATTCCTGTCAAGTACATAACGCATCTTTCAAATCCCAATCCGAATCCTGCATGTTTTGTAGATCCGTATTTTCTTAAATCAAGATAGAAATCATATTCTTCTTCATGAAGATCCATCTCTTTCATACGTGTAGTTAACTTGTCATAATCATCTTCCCTTTGGCTTCCACCAATGATTTCTCCAATTCCTGGAACAAGAAGATCCATCGCTGCAACAGTTTTATTGTCTTCATTAATTTTCATATAGAAAGCCTTGATCTCTTTTGGATAATCTGTAACAAACACTGGTTTCTTAAATACTTCCTCAGTTAAGAATCTCTCATGTTCTGTCTGTAGATCACATCCCCAAGAAACTTTATATTCAAATCTATCGTTATTTTTCATTAAGATCTCAACTGCTTCTGTATAAGTAATTCTTCCAAAATCAGAATCTGCAACAAGTTTAATCCTATCTAATAATCCCTTATCTACAAATTGATTAAAGAAATCCATCTCTTCTGGTGCATGCTCCAATACATAACGAATCACATATTTTAACATACCTTCTGCTAATTCCATGTTATCTTCTAGATCCGCAAACGCAATCTCAGGCTCTATCATCCAGAACTCTGCTGCATGTCTTGTAGTATTAGAATTCTCTGCCCTAAAAGTAGGTCCAAAGGTATAAATATTACGAAATGCCATAGCAAAAGTCTCACCATTTAATTGTCCACTTACAGTTAGATTCGTTGGCTTATTAAAGAAGTCCTCTGAAAAATCAACCTTTCCTTCTTTTGTCTTTGGCACATTATTTAAATCTAGAGTAGTTACTTGGAACATTTCTCCTGCGCCTTCTGCATCACTTCCAGTAATCAATGGTGTATGAACATATACAAAATCTTTCTCTTGAAAATATTGATGAATTGCATATGCGATTAAAGAGCGCACACGAAATACCGCTTGAAATGTATTGGTTCTAGGTCTTAGATGTGATATAGTTCTTAGATATTCTAAACTATGCCTTTTCTTTTGAAGAGGATAATCTGCTGAAGAATGTCCTTCAATCATAATCTCACTAGCTTGAATCTCAAAAGGCTGCTTTGCTTCAGGTGTTGCAACTAATTCACCTTTAATAATTACAGCAGTTCCTACATTTAATTTTGTAAGTTCCCCAAAGTTACTTAACTTATCATGATAAACGATCTGTAGTGTGTCAAAATAAGACCCGTCATGTAATACAATGAAGCCAAATGCTTTAGAGTCACGATTACTTCGAATCCACCCACCAACTTCTATCTCTTTTCCAATATATTGTTCTCTATTCTTGTATAATTCTCTTACTGTTGTTAATGTCATACTTTTAGCTCCTTTGTAATATTTATCACTCTTGCAAGCAAGCGAAATTGTTTATCGTTATTATATCATACTCACCATTTATTACAAGAAAAATGTAATCTCTCACCATTACACTCACAGAAAATTTTTAATTTTTAAAAATAATGCAACTTTTTTGACTCTATGATAGTATTGTAAGAGAAAGGAGGATTACATATGACAGAACCATATTTATATACAGAAGATTCCATTGAAAAAGTTCTTGAGAAATATTCAAATATGGTATATCGCATTGCCTTCTCTAGAACTAAGAATAAATATGATGCAGACGATATTCTACAAGATGTTTTTATGAAATATATAAAATATAATGTAGATTATGCTTCTGAGGAACATCGCAAGGCCTGGTTGATTCGGACAACCATTCATACAAGTAAAACCTTATTAACATCTGCATGGTTTCGTAAGACAGTCCAGATTCCAGATACTCTCTATACAACCATTGAAGAAAAAAGTGAGGTCTACTATGAAGTGTTAAAACTTCCCACAAAATATAGAACTGTAATCCATCTATTTTACTATGAGGGTTTATCCATTGCTCAGATAGGTACTTTGCTTGAGATAAAAGAGTCAACCATTAAATCTCATCTTCATCGAGCCAGAAAACTTCTACACACTGCATTGAAAGGAGAGGATTTTGATGTTTAAGGAAAAATACATATTAGATAATGAATATATCAAACCAGATCAACAACTCTTAGAGTCGTTAAAACTTAAAATGTTAGAATGTTCCCAAACCCAAGATTTTAATGATAGAATCCAAATAAAAAGAGACTTTAAGAGTAGTTATCAAAAAGTTCTCCTTCCATTAGGAAGTATTGCTTCCTGTGTTTTATTTATATTTTTCATGAGCAAGGTCCTAGAGTTAGGTAATCATAAATTAGGCAATTCAGTGGATAGCACTGCTACTATAGATTCTGTCCAAGATACCTATGTAGCACAGGAAGATTCCTTCATCCCTGAAGAAGCCAGGAAAAAGCAAGATAATCTTACAAACGATGTTTCAATGGCCACTTTAGAATCCACTATGTTAAATGAAAGTCCATTATATTTTGATTCACAGCTCATTGATACAATCTCAGTTACAAAACTAGAAGATAATAATACCTCTATACTTCTGGATAGTCCCGATAAGAAAGCAATGCTTATCGAATATCTAAATACTATGGTTCTAACCCCAATCACAGAGAATAAAGAGTCCGGTACTTCAGGACTAAGCATCACGCTTACCTTTACCAATGGTCAAGAAGACACCATTCTTCTAATAGATACCTCTCTAAACTACAACAACCAATGGTATTCCTTTCATGAAGCTGATCTTGAACAGATAAACAATCTAATAGAAAACTAATACTCAGGGTGGACCTCTAACTAATCAACGGTAATGTCAGTGATAATATGCACCGTTAGATCCTCTATAAAAGCCTCCAGATTCCCTTTATAGAGGTCCCACATCTCCCTGTCTCTATAGATTGACTTACGATAAAGATTAAGAAAGTCTACTTTTTTTTCTTTTATTAGTTGTTTACATATCGTTTCTATCTTTCCTTTCATTTCTTTATTCAACAACCTGTAAGAGTCCACATATAAGCCTGTTTTTAGACTTTCCCCCCTACCTACTACTTTAACCACAATAAATGGCTTACGATTCTTTAAAGCATAAGTAATATTAGACTTTATTTCTTTCATATGGATTACTTGATTATTTTCTATAGTAATATTCTGTCCTTTACCTTTACCAACTGTAAATGTTAGGTACATATACTCCTCATCCCTAACCAATGTAACATACTTGTTTTTTGAGAACAAAGCTACTCCTGATAAAGATATTCCTTTATCTACCACCTCTAGATTTGGAATGACGTGAGTTTTTTCTAACTGATATTTTCCATTAATGAAGTCACCTATGGTAGTTTTATGAACATCCTTATAATCAGGATTGTTCTTATAAAGTTGTTCTAGATTTTCTCCTATGCTTCCACTTCTATTTTTATCTAGCTCAAGAAGAGCATCCGCTTTACCCATCGTAAAAAAAACCAAAGTATTGCGAGATACTTCATACTTTTTCTCTAAATATGATAATAATTCTTCAAGTTTTCCTTCGTTATTTGCTATGCTTAAGTCCAAAATGATTACTTTTAGATGTCTCAAGTCCAGCTTCTTGTCAAAATTTCTTGCATATTCCTTTTCAACGTCTGATATATTATATCCAGTATAAGTTACAAAGAATTGTTCATCTTCTCCTACTGGTTGCCCGGTTAATGCGCTTAGGTCTGGCCTTGAATAAGTTATCTTATAATCTTCCTGTTCTAGACCTATTCCCATAGCTAGCACAAAATCCCTATCTTCAATTTGAGTCATATCATTACATCCAGTTAGGAAGAATGATATGATAACGAGTAATATAACTAATACTCCATGCCTCATAGCGTCTGTTCCTCCTTCAAATTTACATGCTTATTCTTACCACTGACCTTCCATATAAATAGTAAGAATAGAGGAATCAATACAGACTGTGGTAATCCAATATATGCAAAATACTCTCCGAATTTCACAAATGCTTCTTCAACACTTGATATATATCCATATCCAAAATAAATAAGAACTAGTAGGAATATTCCTATTGCAGCTTTTCTTTTCCCTTGTTTCGAAGCTCCATCCTTCCTATTTAACAAATCCCCAGGCAACTCTATAAGGGTCATAATGGTTACAGTTCCCCACAAGGTATTACCTGTCTCACCTACACCTAATATTCCTACTGTGATACAATATATAAATATATTTAATACGCCAATAATAATTACGCCCCAAAGTATATATTGATATATCCCACGTTTTTGTTTCTCTTTATTTACAGATGGTAGTATGAATAGTATTGTTTCCAGTGCTGTAAATGGTAATAATGTGAGATAACTACTCCATATTAGATTATTCTCACTCTTTACGAAAAAGTCTTCTCCCATTAGACTTGATTCTATACCTGGCATCATCAAGTTAGCAACATCTACGCGAAAGATTCCAAGTAATAGATAGATTACAATGGGGACGAGCACAATATAATAGATACATTCAGCGAATCTAGCTTTCTTCTGTAACTCCTGTATTCCCCCATACCCAGACAATATGAGCAATGTAACTAATATAACCTTAGGATTGGTCTCCATTAAAAGTGTATGGCCAACAATATATATAAAAAGTGTAACAGCAAACAAATATACCATTAAAAACTTTATAAAATAAAGGATACCAAATAAAATTGTGCCTATTCTTCCAATTGATTTTCTGGAATAAGACATATAACTCTCTCCTTGAAGTTGCCGGCCACAATAATACATTATAGTTCCATAGATAATTGCAAAGATACAACCGATAATCAAGGATATCAATCCCTTTTCCCCATTACCTCTCACTGCTATATAGGGTATCATTAAAAATGATACACTAAACATATCAAGTATTAGCATTCTTTTTACTTGTCGTCTAGATATTTTTTGATTTGTTGAAAACACTTTTTCACCAATCCTTCTATTCTTTTTGTTTAAACCTTATTTTTTCTTCTTGCTTTGAGTATATTGGTCTTTTATACAATTTCTTTGTTGGAAATCTAATTAATCCATCACGAGAATCTTCCCCACCTTCCATTCCTGAGGCTACAAAAGGCATGAGATAAGGTATTCCAAAGCTTTCTAAGCTTGATAGATGTATCAAAGTTATTACAATTCCACTAATCAGTCCATAGATTCCAAACCAAGCTGATAAAATTATTAGTAGGTAACGAGTAATACGAAATGCGGTGGCAAAGGTCTCATTTGGAATAGCGAATGAAGCTACTGCCGTTAAAGCAACAATGATTACAATAATAGGACTTACAATATTCGCACTTACTGCTGCATCCCCTATAATTAGTCCACCAATAATACCGATCGTGCTTCCCATAGGGCCCGGAAGCCTAATTCCCGCCTCCTTCAGTAGTTCAAATGCAATCTCCATAATAATGACTTCCCATACAACTGTAAAGGGAACCCCCTCTCTTGCTGCTGCTAGGGAAAGCACCAAAGAAGTAGGAATCATCTCTGATTGATAATTGGCTATTGCGATGTATAAACCAGGTAGCACTATTGATATTATGGCTGCTATATAGCGCAATAGCCGTGTAAAACTTGCTATTTCCCATCTAGTATAGTAATCATCTGCAGCTTGAAAAAATGAATTTACAGTGGTTGGAAGTAGAAGAACATATGGACTATTATCAACAAGTACCGCAATCCTTCCTTCTAATATACCTGAAGCAATCTTATCAGGCCTAATACTTGACTGGTATTGGGGAAAGGGAGAATTCCACTGACCCTCTGTTAACTGTTCGATCATTCCACTATCTAGAACTCCATCTATATCAAACTGAGCCAGTCTATCTTTTATATCTTTAACTAAATTATCTTCTGCAATATCACTAATATACATAATTCCAATATCTGTTCTGCTTCTTAATCCAACTTTTACTTGCTCTACTTTTAATTTACTGTCCCGGATTCTGCGTCGTATCAGTACTTTATTAATTGCCATACTCTCCGTAAATGAATCCTTGGCACCTCGAATCGTTACCTCTGTATCTGCTTCTGATACTCCCCTTCCAGGGTAACCTCGAATAGCTACTTTAATGGCAAGCTTACTATTTTCAACCATGAGAATTGCGTCACCTGATAATACTGCTTGGACTATATCCTCCATAGTATATAGTATCGCAACATCAGCTGTCTGAAATCCATGATTATATATATACTCAAATTGTTCATTGGGTGGTATATGATTTGTATTACGAACAAGACTTTCTATCGTATGTTCTTCTAAAAGGTCCCTATCAATAAGAAGATCTATATATGATAGATAGATGTCTACTGTATTATCTTCTCCAATGGTAAACTTTCTTTTCACCACGTCAGCACATTTGTCAAATATAACTTCATAAGCATCTATGTTTTCTTGAAGATTGGAAGTTATGGGAACAATAATCACATTGTTTTGATCATGCATATTTTTCATCAAGTTTCTCCAATCACTTTATTTTCTTTATATTGTTTCCAGCCGTCTAATGAAATATACACATATTGTAATCAAAAACACTCCAAAGAGGAATCTATCCACTTTGGAGTGTTTTCTTTTTTATTTTTATTGTAACTTCTGAATATTTTTACTTACTGTAGTAACCTGATTATATATATGAGTAGTTATATGACCCTTGGCTTCTTCACATTTTCTTTCTGCTAGATTTTTAATAATCTCTTCATGTTCTCTTACCAGTTGTTCATGAGTTTCAGGATCTTTTAAATATTCCACGCGATATCGATACATTTGCTCACGGAGATTATTTAATAACTGAATCAATCTTTCGTTTTTCGTTGATGCAAATATGATATCATGAAAAGCAACATCCTTTTCAGCAAGATGAGTTACGTCATCACCTTTAATAGCTTCTTTAAATTCATCCAGATTCTTGCGAAGGTCATTTAAACCATCCTCTGTTATGTACTTACATGCCAATTCCACTGCTAGTCCTTCTAAAGCACATCTAACTTCTAATACATCCTTTAAATCTTTCTCTGTAATCTCAGCTACTTCTGCTCCCTTTCTTGGAATCATAACCACAAGGCCTTCTAATTCCAACTTTCGAATTGCTTCACGAATTGGAGTTCTACTAACCCCTAGTCTTTCCGCCAACTGTATCTCCATCAGTCGTTCTCCTGGCTCAAGCTCCCCTTTTATAATAGCTTGTCTCAATGTATTAAATACTACGTCACGAAGTGGAAGATATTCATTAATATTAACCTTCAAAGTGTCATCCATGCTTTTCATCCCCTTTTATAATTAAAAAACTCTGTTACATACACTTGCTTTGCTAGATTAGAATCTTTCAAATGCAAAAATGCTTCAGTTGCTTTTTCTTTATTATCAAATAATCCAAAGACCGTTGGTCCACTTCCACTCATAAGCGAACCAAGGGCACCTTGATTTATTAGTTCTTGTTTGATTTTCTCAATCACTGGATATTCTTTTGTCGTAACCAATTCTAATACATTGCCTAACTTTCCAATCATGCCATGTAAATCTTTATTCTTTATATCACAAATCATACCGTCAATATCAGGATGAATTGTATCCTTTGTTATCTTAAGATTACCGTACACATAATTTGTAGATACACTAATCCCTGGTTTTGCAATAACCACATAGCATTGTGGTGTCGGTGGCAATGGAGTTAATATCTCACCAATACCTTCTGATAGCGCCGTACCCCGAAGGATGCAGTAAGGGACATCTGCCCCAAGCTTAACTCCTCTTTTCATTAAATCTTTTTTGGATAAGCCCAACTTAAATAGTCGATTCATTCCTACTAGGGCGGCGGCTGCATCTGAGCTTCCTCCTGCCATGCCAGCTGCTACAGGGATCCTTTTATCTAGATCCACATCTAAGCCTCCTTGAAGGTGAAACTCCTCCTTAAGCATCTTTACCGCTTGATATACAAGGTTTTTTTCATTATTAGGAAGATAGTGAAGATTGGACTTTAATCGTATCTCATCTTTCTCTATCTTTCTCATAATTATCTGATCATAGAGACGAATTGTCTGCATAATCATTCTGACTTCATGATAACCGTCTTCTCTTCTTCTGACTACATCAAGCCCAAGATTAATTTTTGCATAAGCACGTAACTTTATCTCATTCATCATCTTATTTGCTCCTTGTATCTTGTATACAATCCATTATACACATAGTATTATTCATTTGCAAGATTTTTAGCTATAATATCTTTCCTTGTTTTTGCCGATGTATGTTGTATAAAGTATCTATAGTATCTAGAAAACTAAACAAGGATGTTAATATGTCAAGGAGGATAATTATATGAATCTAAACGGAGTAACCAATGGAGTATCTTCTTACCAAGATAATAAACACGCAAATAATTCTACTGATAAGAAACATGTTGACAATAAAGCCTCTTCACATGAGGTTGCTGCTATATATGAACCAAGTGTAGAAGCCTCTACTAACTCTTCAAAAAAGACTTACAAACCGGATACAGCAACAATTGATCAACTAAAAGCAGATGCTGAACGTCATACCCAGCAATTAAGAAATCTAGTAGAGAAATTATTATTAGAGCAAGGAGAAAAGATTACTAAGGCAACGGATATCTATTCTTTACTTAGAGAAGGTAAAGTTAAAGTAGATCCTGAAACTGCTGCTCAGGCCCAGAAAGATATTGCTGAAGATGGGTATTGGGGTGTTAAACAAACCTCAGAAAGAATGTTCTCTTTTGCTAAGGCTCTTACAGGAGGCGACCCAAGTAAGGCCAAGGAGATGAAGGAAGCGTTCATCAAAGGATACGAGGATGCAAAAAAAGCCTGGGGTGGACAACTTCCAGAGATCTCACAAAAGACTTATGATGCAACCATCGCTTTATTCGATGACTGGATGGGCAATACTACTGAATAATTGACTTCATATAATGTAATAGTTGGTATCCTAGATAATGAATATACCAGGACACCAACTATTATTATTTTTATATAATACCATCAATTTTTTTAAGAATAAGTATTTTATCTCCTGGTATAACATCTTCTTTTACTATGTCATTCATTTCACGTAAGGTATCCACAGTTGTGTAGTATTTCTTTGCAATCTTCCACAAAGTATCCCCAGCCTTTACAATATAGCCAATTATACTTGGCATATTTTGAAGCGTATTTAAATCTATCTCTTCTACTCTCATATCTGTAATAATTGGTTCTACAATAGAATCAAAAACAATTATGCTTAGATTTACTGTCGCTTTTATTTCTATCTCTTCACTGTCTAACATCGTCACACTGATCTGCTCTATGCTAGGTTTTACTTGATACCTACTCTTCTCATTAATACCTCTAGCTTCTATCATTTGAGTAAATGGTATTACACTCCTTAAAGAGTTTACTGGTATTCTATCATCATCTGTTAGATATAGAATCTGAGTCTCAATGATTCCATTTACCTCAACCCCATTTTCAGCTAATATAATATCATCTACTTTAATGGAGCCAGAAGCATTATTTATCTGCAAAATTCTTGGTTCGTTACTTCCAAGCCTAACTTGATCCACTACTCTATTCTTACTATGATTTTTCACTAACAATCGTTCATATTGAGCTTCCCCTGGTATTTTTATCAGCTCTTTGTTCGTTGAATACATATCTTTTAGAATCTCTATCTCTTCATCCTCATAACCCTTAATAAATAAATCCAATACTAACTCTATACCCAAAATTCGTTCTTCCCCGTCTGAATCAGGGCGAATCTCCATCTCTTTACCTTGGATTCTTATGTCTACATCAGGTATCATATCCTCAGTACAACCACTGCAATCTATTACTTCACTAAAAGGAACCTCTGATTCATAATACTGTATCACATTGTCCTCTTCTCCTACGTACAATAAAAATATTCCAATCTCTCCTTTAATATTCATCTTATCATGGAGAAATCTCTCTTCCGTATTTCTTAAAGTCATGTCGTAATACAATAATTCAAATATGTTTGGTTTACTGGAAGGCAAAATAACCTCGTCCTTAATACGTAGTGTATCTTTTTTATTTACTGCAAGCTGAGTGATATCAATCCTTTTATTCTGATACTGTACGCTTTCGTCACCTTCTAATGCTACTGCGGTTTCTTCATCATATATATCTTCTATGTAGAAAGTAAAGCAAACAATAGATTTCACACTTATCTTTCTAGAGTTAATTAAACTAGTATTTAAATCTTCAATATCCCATTTTACCTCTACTATGTCTTGATCACTTATATTATCCATGTTTACCAGTTCTTCAAACATAATTTCACCCATCATATTATGTAAACTCGGCATATCATCTTCAGATAAGTATAGGATGTTAAATCTCAAAGCTCCTCTCATCATGATCTTTCCGTTGCTTGCCTTTGCCTCGCTAATATGAATCTCACTTTGTTCTTTTATTATCTTGTAAATGTCTGGTTTTATATCTGGTACATTAAAATCATCATCAAAAGTAAGTTGAATATCTGTCTTGCACTTTAATTTATTCATATGAACATTTTTCTTAATTAACTCCACAAAAAATCCCTCCTTGTCTGATATATTAATATTATTCAGACATAGAGGGATTTATTCATCTATTACTAATTCTGTTGTTAATTATTGCATAATGTCATACGAACATCTTTTGTCAATATATCGGTGTAGCTAAAGGTCATTGTCTTAAAAGTATCTTCTAACTCATCCTGTACTTCAATAAGAAAAATGCTAGGATAAGTCTCCGAGATTACGCCTTCAGTAACGTCAATTTTATGTCTTCCCTTGTTAGCTTTAATTTTGACTCTTCTACCTACATGTTGTACAACGGATCTACGAACCTTGTTTACATCAGTTTGCTTCATCATAATTTTCACCTCATCTTATCACACTGTTTATATTATACCACAACTTGAAGTAAACTGTCAAACAATTGTCTGACAATTCACTCTGTTTTTATGAGTTGTATAAATAAATCTGTATACTTTCCAATATGTAGCTTCCAATTTTTTATGAAATATCATGACGGTTCAGAACAAGGCTTATATCATTTTCAATAATTATGCACAATTATGGCCTTACACTTTGGACATTATTAACAAAATTGTAGATTGTTTTTTCTTTTTTTGGGGATGCAAAGTTATTCAAATACAACACTTTTGTCCATAAATTCAACCTTGACTACAATATAGGGATAAGTCAAAATTTGTGTTACAATCTCATCTTTCGGAGGACCTAATAGACTGGTATTAAAATATATTGCATTTTCTGTTAAATATAGATCTTCTACCTTAATACTATATCCGCCTGTAGGTTGCTCTCCATATCCAACAACAATATATAAATATGCTGTATTTGAGAACTTCAATTTAAATGGTTCTTTTTTCTTTTCTTCAATTATTTTAAGCAATTCTTCTGGTATATCAGCTTCTTCAACCACTGTGAACTCAAGATCTTTTACCTTTTCCTTATTAACTTTATCTGATTTACAACCAGATAACAAAAGACACATGGTTATCGCTCCCATTAACAACACTATTCTTATCGCCCTTTTCATAATGCCTCCACATACTTTGATATATGTAAACATATGATATTAAGAATTAAATTATTATTCTTTTTTATTATTTCTCCATGTCTGGGAAGCTAAAAGTTGCATCTTCTGAATCATCCACAACCAAAATCGTATAGCTCTTAGTTATGTATCCACTTTTCGCAAATGTTATTGTATGTGTTCCGATCTCTTTTGGAAAATCACAAGGAACAGTTCCTTTTTTCACCCCGTTCAGATAAACATCTGCTCCTTCTGGGCGCAAGACTTTTATCGAATGATTATTATCAACTATTGGAGCGGAATTCTTGTTATCCACCCTATCTTTGTTCTCTGCTTCTGTATTCGGTTGTTCTTCCGTCTCCTCTATCTCCTCTTTTTCTATCTTCGTCTCAGTTTCTTTTGATTCTATAGGATTAGACTTGGTTGTTTCAGCCTGACCCGGAACAATCTCCTTAGCTAGTTCTATCTCCACAATCTTACTAGATTCATTTACATCTAATACACCGTAGTAGGTTGTATAACCATCTAATCGTACTCTAATATCATGTTCTCCGTATTCTAGTTCAATCGGCCTTTCATAATCAACTACTTCATTATCAATATATAATACTCCACCATAAGGTTGTATTAGAAAATCAACAAGTCCTGTTTTAGTAGCCTCTATTCGGTACTCCCTCATATCTAACACAATCTCTTGATTACGAAGAATATTCACCCGCTTTGAGCCAGTTAATGACCCATTTTCTAAGGTTACTTTATAATCCCCTTCCCGTACTACTATAAGCATATTCTCTACAATCTGATCCATAACCTGATATCCTACTTCAATAGTGCCCCCAAGAAAAGCTTCATAGTTTCTTAGACGAATATATCCATGTCCTTTGGTTACGATTATTGACCAAATCTCATTGCCAGCTCCTTTAATCATTAATTCATCCTTTTCATTTATATCTATAAGATTAATAATTTTATTCTCCGCTGCAACTACGAGGCGATTATTCATTCTATATTTGCGTTCCCCCACTTGAAATGTTTGTTTGGGACTATATATATTAAAGTTAGTTACCTCTCTATATTCCCAAGCATCCTTAGATATCTGAAGCTTGTTCAGGTCATTACTGCCCTTTTTATAATATACATCCACAATCTCACCAACATTAAGTTGAGTAATTGCAATTACTTTATCATGTTTATCTCTTATATCGGTACCACCAGTATAATATACAACTTCTTCAACACCGTTATTAATATTCATAACAGATATGGCTTTAATATCCGTATTAATATCCTTTACAACTGCTAATATCTTTTCTTCTGAGGAAGAACCTATATTGACATCTACATCCTCTTGACTAATCATATTCCTATTCTTCGAACTTTGATTTTTATTCAAGAAGGAAATGGTTACAATCAATCCTAGTACAAGCATACATCCAATGATACCAAGGGTAATTATTTTACTGTACTTATTCGTATTGTCTTCCATTTCATCACCTCTTATCTCTAACATGTCCCAATTATACTATGAATGAATAGAAAAGAAAAGTACCTTAAAAATAGTGATGGAATCTCCATCACTATTCTCAACACAAATATTCTTTCTTAAATTGATCTAAGAACTTTGTTTTAATTTCTGTTTGTTCTCCAATATGAATTAATTTTTGGATGTTTTTCTGAGGAACCCAAGATTTCTTGCTATTATAATAATAGTTTGTAATCTTCCAGAACTTTTCCGGATAAAGTATCAGTATATATAGTATCTCCATACTTTCCTTAGATAAAGGAACAACTTTTTCATACTCATTAATAATACTTATTCCATAATTGATGTTCCAATCTGTTTTTTCCATTACTTTCCTCAAGAATTGATATAGATCAAAGATCTGAATTCCCAGGGATGCTTTCTCAAAATTCGTTGTTGCCTCCCCCTCTTTTAGGAATATTATATTATGATAAGTATAGTTTCCATGACATATATGTCCTTTTTCCATCGCTTCTTTTAATACCTGTTCATAATGAGAATCCTTTAATAACTTGCAGGCTTCATATCCCTGTTCCAGAAAAGCATCGTATACATTTAGAAAATACACTTCAAACTCATTCTTTACCTTTTTATCTCTAATATATCGTCTTACCCTTTTAAGTTCTCTATTATGTTTTTCAAATAATTCATTTAAATCACAATAATAGTTTACTCTTTTCTCTTCTTCTGATAACGTTACACCCTGCATATGACTATGGATTAATCCTAGGTTTTTTGTAGCTCTAACAGTGTCCTTGATATCTTTAAGATTACACTCATCACCTAAGTACCAGTCTTTCAATACATACTGATTCTTTCTTGAGTCTAATGTTACAATCTCATTCTCTATATTATATAGATACATATCTACATTAGAATATCCACACTCCCGAAGATGTTCCATTATAAGGTTCTCAATTTCTACACGATTTTTGGAACCATCAAAATTCTTGCAGAGCTTAATACCATGGTTTGTCTCAAGGATAAATGCGCCCCTTGTACGATAAGAATTATATATCTTTAAATCGTACTGTTTCAATACCTCCTCATATCTGTCCTCCATAGTCAGCCCTCCTATTAAAATAGTATACCCGTTAAGGTGTCTACTCTTAATCTTATGAGGTACTTTCTACTTTCATGACAATGAAAAAAAGAAGTTTATCTAAGAATATTTTATTCTTAGATAAACTTCCTTGCACGTTCTATAAGGATATCTCTGTTATTTAGATTCGGATCTTCTAGAACCTCTTCTAATAGTATTTTTAGTGTTTTTCCTAATTGAATACCAGGTTTATATCCAATCCCTATTAAGTCCTTTCCATTAATCTGAAGCATATTAAGATCAACACATTGCTTCTTATTAAGGATATCCTGATACAGGCTTTCCCCTTTTTCAATTTTTTCTAATTTATCAGGAATCATATCCGGATTCTGAGCACTTATATCAGCCCTTTTTACTTGAAATAACAATGGCATAATATCTATGCCAATTCTATTTGCTTGTCTTCTCATACCTGCAGGAGTTGTTGCTAGATTTTCATCATGCCACTTCACTAAGTGAATGACAGTATGAATTGTATCATTGTCAAATTTAAGTCGCCTTAGAATATTCTTTGCTTCATATACTCCCTCTTCTTGATGTTCGATAAAATAATCTATTCCATCACTAGAAGTTGTCTTCGTAATTGGTTTTGCAACATCATGTAGAAGCATTGTCCATCTTAGCAGTGAAGTTGATTCAATTACCTCCATCGCCTTTAAAGTATGAATCCCAACTGAATAGATATGATGTGGGTTGTTCTGTTCTGTAGCCATCATTGTATCCCATTCTGGAAGAATCACTTTAGTAATTCCAAGTTCATAAGCCATTACCAATCTATCAGGATGTGATGAAGTAATTAGCTTATCTAACTCTACACGAATTCTCTCCGCACTTATGTTACAGAGATTAGATGCTTTTTCTTCAATTGCTTGCCTTGTCTCTTCATGAATATCAAATCCCAATTGAGCAGAAAACCTTACTCCACGAAGAATTCTTAATGCATCTTCATCAAATCGTTCATATGGATTACCAACACATCGAATTACTCCTTGCTGAAGGTCTTCATATCCATGGTGCAAATCCACCAAACCGTCCCTATGATTATAAGCCATAGCATTCATAGTAAAATCTCTACGTGCCAGATCCTCTGAGAGATTTGGGGTGAAATTTACTGTCTTTGGATGACGATTATCTTCATATTCCCCATCTATTCGATAAGTAGTAACTTCATATCCAGACTTATCTATCATCACCGTCACAGTTCCATGTACGATTCCAGTATCTATTGTTCTAGGAAACAATTTCTTTACTTGATAAGGAGTTGCCGATGTAGTAACATCCCAATCCTCAGGTTCCTTTCCCAATATAACATCACGAACACAGCCACCAACGATGTAAGCTTGGTGTCCGTGTTTCATTAATGTATTCAATATATAATTCACTTCAACTGGAATATGAATATTCATTCAATCACCGCCAATTAGTATGCTTTGCCCCAGTATACCATCTTCTTTGCTGGTTTATGACAACATATGCACGTTTCTGTTAACTCTTCTTGTTCAAACGGCATACAACGTGAAGTTGCTCCCGTATCTTCTTTAATCTTATCTTCACATTCTTGATCGCCACACCACATAGCTTTTACAAAACCAGGCTTTTCATCCACAGTTTTTTTAAACTTATCATAATCCTCTGCCACATAAGTATGATCTTCACGATGTTGCTTTGCTCTTACAAGCATATCATGTTGTATTGATTCTAATACTTCTTTTACCTTAGACTCTATTTCATCCAATGAGGTAATTATCTTTTCTCTCGTATCTCTTCGAACAATAACAGCTTGGTTTGCCTCTATATCTTTTGGACCAATCTCAATACGAATTGGAATACCTCTCATCTCTTGTTCGCTAAATTTCCATCCTGGACTCTTATCTGAATCATCTACTTTAACTCTAAATGCTTTCAATTCATCCTTTAGTTGTGCTGCTTTTTCAAGAACTCCTTCTTTTTTTTGCATGATAGGTACTATCATTACTTGAGTAGGAGCTATTCTTGGTGGAAGAACCAGTCCACTATCATCACCATGAACCATAATAATCGCACCAATCATTCTAGTCGTCATTCCCCAAGAAGTTTGGTAAACATGCTTTAGTGTATTATCTTTATCGGTGTACTGTATGTCAAATGCTTTTGCAAAACCATCACCAAAATTATGGCTAGTTCCTGACTGCAAAGCCTTTCCGTCATGCATTAGTGCTTCAATTGTATATGTTGATTCTGCTCCGGCAAATTTTTCTTTATCTGTCTTTCTTCCCTTCACGACTGGAATTGCAAGAATATCTTCACAGAAGTCAGCATAAACATTGAGCATTTGTATCGTTCTTTCCTCTGCTTCTTCTCTTGTTGCATGTGCAGTGTGTCCTTCTTGCCATAAGAATTCTCGAGAGCGCAAGAAAGGCCTTGTTGTTTTCTCCCATCTTACTACAGAACACCATTGATTATATAATCTTGGTAAATCACGATAGGACTGGATATCATTTGCATAAAAATCACAGAATAATGTCTCGGAAGTAGGTCTTACACATAATCTTTCTTGTAATGGTTCTAAGCCGCCGTGAGTTACCCATGCTACTTCAGGCGCAAATCCTTCCACATGATCCTTTTCTTTTTGAAGTAAACTCTCCGGGATAAACATTGGCATATACACATTTTCAACACCTGTTTCTTTGAATCTTCGATCTAATTCTTGTTGAATATTCTCCCATATTGCATACCCAGCTGGTTTAATAATCATACAACCCTTTACACTTGAGTAGTCAATTAATTCTGCTTTTTTTACTACGTCTGTATACCATTGTGCAAAATCTGTCTCCATTGAAGTAATCGCTTCTACTAATTTCTTTTCCTTTGCCATATCCAATTCTCCTTTACTGATCTCATGATTTTTCAGAATAACTTTTATTTATTCCATAAGAAAATGAAATAAAAAAAGTCTCCTTGTCCGCAAGGGACCGAAAGACTTCGGCGGTACCACCCTAATTAGTAATAAAAGTACTACTTCTATCACTCTCTTTACATATCTAGTAACGTCAGATTTACGCTGCATTTTCATACAGAACTCCAAGGTAGGTTCTATTCTCGCATACATAGAAATCTCTCACCAATGATTTCCTCTCTGGAATGAATAAAGAATATACTGGTCCTCTTCACAGTCATTTATTACTTTTGATTTTATTCTAACGTTTATAATTTGTCAATAGACGAATTCCTAAAAGTCTCAACAATAGTGCGAATTATAACTAGAGATAGAGGCCCAAGTATAAATCCAAGTATTCCATATAGCTCAAGTCCAATATATATAGACATAATTGTAAATATCGGAATAATTCCTAGCTTGTTACCAATTAGCCTAGGTTCTAATATTTGCCTTGTCAATTGGCTCAGGAGGTATAAGACCATTAATGCTACTGCATAATAGATGTTTTTTGTAAAAATACTTATAATTGCCCATGGAATTAAAATAGTTCCACTTCCTAGTACTGGAAAGGAATCAATCATTCCAATTGCAATCCCTATTAGTAGACCATACGGATTCTTTAACAGTGATAATCCTCCTGCATTAATAGTCGCAACGATTGACATTATAATCAATTGCGCCTTTAGGTAAGCTCCACCTGCTTCATATACTTTACACTTAATACGATGAATATCATTATATATTACAGTTTTTCCAAACCCCTTCTTTATTCTGTCAGAGTCCTGTATCATTAATAAAATTGATACCACAAGAAACACCATTCCACCTATAAATCCAAGAACCATTTGAACTAATTGGAAAGTCCATGTTTGAATTCTTCCTATAAATTTATTCCGTAATCCTATAATAAAGGAATTCATATTACTGTCTATAAATATCTTAGTGTCTCCATCAGTTAATCCAAATATCGAGTCACAATTGCTACATAATGAATCTATAACATTGGCAAAATACTGCTGATATACTGGTATGTTAGTGAACAGTTCCATACCTTGCTGAATAATAGTTTTTACTAAAAACACCAATAAAAGCCCAAACGTTACCATTACAATAAATAAAAGTATTCCACCTGATAAGGTTCTTGGTATTTTGAATTTCTTCTCGCACCATTTTGCAATAGGTAGAATACATGAAGATATAAAGTATGCGAATATAAAAGGAGCAACCAAGGGAAATATATATCTTATAACAAGGTATACTCCTATTGTTGTTCCTAAAATTTTCAAGATAAATAATAACTTATCTTCTTTTTTCAAGCGATCACCCCAAACAATATTATTAGTATATATTGTTTGATTTTACGCATCTAATATGCTATGTAATCAAAGGGAAATCATCTTCTTTTTTCTTGGATTATTTTAAACTGGTTAAAAATTTTCATATTTGGCAGATACTCAAATTTCATCTTCTTTTTTCCAATTGGATGGATAAACTCTAGCTGATAAGCATACAATGCTATGTTTACCCAGTCAGAATTACCTGATTCTATATAGCGAGAGTATCTCTCTTGGTAATCAGAGCTTTCGAACTGGGGATTGTATTTCGTATCCCCCCATAAGCTATTACCTCTTGAAGACATTTGAACTCTGATCTGATGATGTCTACCAGTAATTAGTTCAACTTCAACTAAGGATAAGTTATCTTCTTTATTCACTTCTAAAACCTTATAATAAAGTTCAGCTTTTTTAGCCACCCTATCTTCCTTGGTAGTGATTATACCTAGATTACTTTTACTTTCTTTTTTTATATAGTCTATAAGTAATGTTTTATCCTTACTGCCCTGGTCAGTAAGATCACTTGTAGTTACTGCTAAATAGCACTTTTTAATCTTTCTCTCGCTAATCTGTCGGTTCATATTCTTAGTTGCTTCAGGAGTTTTGCCAAAGACCATTATCCCACCAACTGGACGATCTAGTCGATGAATTAATCCTATATATGGTGCCGTCCCTGTTTGTTCATGCAGATAATTCTTCAGGCGATTTACCATATCATAATCTGTTGTTTTATCACTTTGAGATGGGATACCTGGCGGTTTTTCACATACTAGTATTGCATCATCTTCATATAATATATTCATTATAACTCCTTTATTTACAGAAATGTATTGCTAATTATACTTTAAATCGATAACCTACTCCCCATATTGTTTCTATATATTGAGGCTTTGAGGTACTAAATTCAATCTTTTCACGAATCTTTTTAATGTGAACTGTTACTGTTGCAATATCTCCAATGGATTCCATATCCCATATCTCTTGAAATAGCTCTTCCTTTGTGTATACACGATTTGGATTGGATGCTAAAAATGTAAGTAGATCAAACTCTTTCGTTGTAAAGGCTTTCTCTTCTCCATTTATATATACCCTTCTCGCAGTTTTGTCAATTTTAATTCCCCGAATCTCAATAATCTCATTCTTATTTACACCAGTTCCAATTAATCTGTCATATCTTGCAAGATGAGCTTTCACTCTAGCAACTAACTCACTTGGGCTAAATGGTTTCGTTATATAATCATCCGCTCCAAGTCCAAATCCACGAATCTTATCAATGTCATCTTTCTTTGCAGATACCATAATAATTGGTACATTCTTTACTTCTCTAATTCTTTTACATATCTCAAAACCATCAACATTAGGCAACATTAGGTCTAAAATAATAAGATTAAATTCTTCCTCTAAAGCCCTTTTCTCGCCTCCATCACCAGTTGTCTCTATAGCCACTTCAAAACCACTTAACTCGAGATAATCCTTTTCTAACTCTGCAATACTTAATTCATCTTCTACAATTAAGATCTTGTTCATGTTCTTGCCTCCTTGGTTACCTTCTTTTTATCTTTCTTTGATTTCTTCTGATTGCTTACCACAACTTCTGAGGAATCATCACATGGTCCACTCTCTTCAATGCTCTTTCTTAAGGTAAAATAGATCGTTGTACCTACCCCTTCTTTACTTGTAGCCCATATCCTTCCATTATGATCCTCAATAATCTTTTTGCCAATGGCCAATCCCAAACCGCTTCCACCTTGCGCAGAGTTCCTTGATATATCACTTCTATAAAATCTATCAAAAATATTGGGAAGATCCTTTTCAGGAATGCCCTTGCCATTATCCTCTACCTCTATTTTAACCATTTCCTCTTCTTCACTAATTCTAACATT